>NZ_JASJSQ010000002.1:0-127266 GCF_030236855.1 Stenotrophomonas maltophilia group sp. Smal13 | reverse complement strand
TGCCTCGGGCGGGTTGGGCAGGACGCCCAACCCCGGTCTTGCCGTGTGCGCAGGAATGCGCACGCGAGCAAGCGGCTGCCAAGCTTACAGGGACGTACTTGCAGCGTCCCCGCACTCCGACACCGCCCCGCCATCCTACGGAAAGCCCGCTGTTGCTGTTGCTGCTGAGGTTGCCGGCCAGCGGCCGGCACTACCGCGGGTGCAGGGCGCAGCCCTGCCGACACCCTTATCGGCGGCGGCGCTTGCGGTCCACGTACAGGGTTCTGACGATGCTCAGCACGATGCCGACACCGATACCCACCACGCAGCCCAGCAGCAGATTGTCGGCCCCCAGGCCCACACCCACGCCGACCACGGTGGCGATGACCATTTCGGCGGTGTGGGAAATCGGTTCGGGCTTCGGGGCGGACATGCGGGCTCCAGCGTCAGATCAGTTCTTCGGGATGGGCCAGTGGCCCGGAAACGACGAAGCCGGGTTGCCCCGGCCTCGTCTGGTGTCACGTGCAGCGGGCCGTCAGTGCGATTCGGCCGGGCCTGCGATCGGCGGCAGCGGACGGGCGTCGCCGCCCTTGTCGTTGCCACCATCCTTGTTCGACTTGTTCCAACCGGCCGGCGGCGGCGGATCGCGGCCTTCCATGATGGCGTCGATCTGCGGCGCGTCGATGGTCTCGTACTGCAGCAGCAGCTGGGACATCGCGTGCAGCTTGTCCAGGTTGGCCGTCATCAGCTCGGTGGTGCGTGCGTAAGCCTCGTCGAGGATGTTGCGCACTTCCTCATCGATGCGGCGCGCGGTGTCGTTGGACACGCTCTTGTGCTGGGTGACCGAACGGCCCAGGAACACCTCGTCGTCCTCTTCGCCATAGGCGATCGGGCCGAGCTGGTCGGACAGGCCCCACTTGGTGACCATGTTGCGGGCCATCTTGGTGGCGCGTTCGATGTCGTTGGAGGCGCCGGTGGTGACCTTGTCGGCACCGAAGATCAGCTCTTCGGCCACGCGGCCACCGTACAGCGAGCACAGCTGCGACTTGATCGCCACGCGGTTCATCGAGTACTTGTCGCCTTCCGGCAGGTACATGGTCACACCCAGCGCGCGGCCGCGCGGAATGATGGTGACCTTGTAGACCGGGTCATGCTCGGGCACCAGACGGCCGACGATGGCGTGGCCGGCTTCGTGGTAGGCGGTGAGGGTCTTCTCCTCCTCGCTCATGGCCATCGAGCGGCGCTCGGCACCCATCAGGATCTTGTCGCGGGCACGGTCGAAGTGGTCCATGCGGACCTCCTTCTCGTTGCCACGCGCGGCGAACAGGGCAGCCTCGTTGCAGAGGTTGGCCAGGTCGGCGCCGGAGAAGCCCGGGGTACCACGCGCGATCACCATCGGCTCGACGTCGTCGGCCAGCGGCAGCTTGCGCATGTGCACCTTCAGGATGTGCTCGCGACCCTTCACGTCCGGCAGGCCGACCACGACCTGGCGATCGAAACGGCCCGGGCGCAGCAGCGCCGGATCCAGCACGTCCGGACGGTTGGTCGCAGCGATCACGATCACGCCTTCGCCACCTTCAAAACCGTCCATCTCGACCAGCAGCTGGTTCAGTGTCTGCTCGCGCTCGTCATGACCGCCGCCCAGGCCGGCGCCACGGTGACGACCGACGGCGTCGATTTCGTCGATGAAGATGATGCAGGGGGCGTGCTTCTTGGCCTGCTCGAACATGTCGCGCACGCGGCTGGCGCCGACGCCGACGAACATTTCCACGAAGTCCGAACCGGAGATCGAGAAGAACGGCACCTTGGCTTCGCCCGCGATGGCCTTGGCCAGCAGCGTCTTGCCGGTACCCGGCGGGCCGACCATCAGCACGCCGCGCGGAATCTTGCCGCCCAGCTTGGTGAACTTGGAGGGGTCGCGCAGGAAGTCGACCAGCTCGCCCACTTCTTCCTTGGCCTCGTCACAGCCAGCGACGTCGGCGAAGGTGACCTTGATCTGGTCTTCGCCCTGCAGCTTGGCGCGCGACTTGCCGAAGGACATCGCGCCCTTGGCACCGCCGCCACCGCCCTGCATCTGGCGCATGATGAACAACCAGAAGCCGATGATCAGGATGACCGGCAGGAAATTCATCAGGATCGCGCCGAGGGAAATGCCGCTGGACGGCTCCTCCTGCACGATCTCCACGTTCTTGGTACGCAGCACGTTGATCAGGTCACGATCGAACGGTGCGGTGATGGTGGACGACTGCCCACCGCGGGTGGTGTAGGTCAGCTGGCTGGTGCCGCCGCGCATGTCGCCACCAAAGGCGACCTTCTGCACGTTGCCGCTGTCCACCTGGTCCAGGAACTGCGAGTACGACGCGCCCTGCGCGCCGGCCCCGGAGGACTTCGGCGAGAAGCTCTGGAAGACCACCATCAGCACGACGGCGACGACCACCCATAGCAGGAGGTTCTTGGTCAAGTCGTTCATCCTCATTGGCTCCGGTGTTCCTCTCAGTGCTGGCGTTGCGTTGGGGTCGAACTTGCGTACGTTGCGAGCTTACTTCATGTGGGCGCGTTTTCCCTGACCCAAGGCATACACCTCGGGAGAGCGCTTGCGCGAGGCTTCCGGCTTGCGGATGGAGACCTTGTCGTACCGGCGGCGCATGTCGCGCACGTAGTCGTCAAAGCCCTCGCCCTGGAACAGCTTGATCAGGAATGCCCCACCGGTCTTCAGGTGGTTGTCGGCAAAATCCAGGGCCAGCTCCGCCAGGTGCATCATCCGCGGCTGGTCGACCGCGCCTACACCACTCTTATTGGGGGCCATGTCCGACAGCACAAGGTCTACCGGCTGATCCCCGAGCATGGCTTCAAACTGCGATAGAACGGCTTCTTCCCTGAAGTCACCATGAAGGAACTCCACGCCGGCCAGCGGCGGCATGTCCAGGATATCCAGTGCCAGCACGCGGCCGGTATCGCCGATCTGTCTCCGAACCTGCTGAGACCAGCCGCCCGGGGCCGCGCCGAGGTCGACCACCACCATGTGCGGCTTCAGCAACCGGTCACGTTCCAGCAGCTCTTCGAGCTTGTAGGCCGCGCGCGAGCGCATGCCTTCGGCCTGGGCCTTCTTCACGAAGGGGTCGGAGAAGTGTTCCTTGAGCCAGCGCTGGCTGCTTTTGCTGCGGGTAGCCATTGAAAATAGGGGCTGATGGGGTCCTCATGATACCCTGATCGCCCCATTCAACCGTGTTTTCCTGCATGTCCATCGCCCTGACCGCTTCCCAGACCCGTTTCCTGCGCGGCCAAGCCCACGACCTGAAGGCCCTGCTGCAGACCGGCGGCAAGGGCGTGACCCCGGCCTTCATCGCTGAGCTGAACGAAGTGCTGGAGCGCCACGAGCTGGTCAAGGTGAAGGTCGCTGCCGAAGACCGCGACGCCCGTGACGTGATGATCGGCGAGATCGTCGAAGCCACCGAGAGCGCGTTGGTACAGCGCATCGGCCACGTCGCCGTGCTGTACCGCCCGAGCAAGGAACAGCGCCAGATCGTGCTGCCGCGCGGCTGATCGCCTTACTGCCATGCAGCTGAACCACGAACCGCCCGATTACGCCTACAGCCTGCGCGCCGCCGATGGCCGCTCGGCCAAGGTGAATGACCAGGTGCTGGGCAGCAGTTTCTTCCTGACCCCGGACCAGCTGGTCACGCAATGGCCGGTAGTGAGCGCCACCGCGCTGCAGCTGGCTGACCTGGAGCCGATCCTGGCGCTGAACCCGGCGCTGATCGTGCTCGGCACGGGTGACCGCCAGCTATTCCCGCCGGCAGTGGTAATGGCTGCCTGCCTGTCACGCGGCATCGGCCTGGAAGTGATGAACAATCCGGCCGCCGCGCGCACCTTCAACATCCTGGCGGGCGAAGGCCGCAAGGTCGCGGCCGCTTTCATTCTGGAAGGCTGAGTCGAGGCGTCGGGCGCGCCCCGGCGCTAGCCGCCAGAAGCGGTGCAGCGGAAGGCCGAGAACTGCTTCAGCCGCCCGATCAGGTTGCCGCTCTGGCCCCAGCGGATGTCCATGACCTTCCAGTCCTGGCCCTGCCTTTGCAGCAGGACACGGTCGGTCCAGCGATAGTCGCCTATCGCCATTTCGACGGGTACCCAACTGCCATCGCCGCTCGTCGCGGGCAGCCCCACCTTTACCGTTTCCGGCCGATCCGGCGCCATGAGATACGGGCTCTGGTCCAGCATGTGCGGCTTCTCGTCATGCGCGGCCAGCACCGCACAGGTCCGCTCGTAAGCGCGCTGCGCATCGATGGCTGAGCGCAGCGCATCGCCCAGCAACGGCGGAATGGTCGCTTCGTCCGAAGCCGGCGCCTGGACGGCCGCGTAAAGACGGGTGACCACGTCGCGCGGATCGCTGGCTGCGGAGGCCAGCGGCGCGACGATGAGCAACGCGAGAGTGGAAGCAAGACGGAGCATGGGGCACCGGATCGACTGGGACCGCTCAAGAATGCCGGGTATCCCGTCCGCCGTGAAGGTGATCCTGCGACACACAAGATCGCAAATGACCACTCTGCGGTACCCGGGTCGAGCATGGCTCGACTCTACAGGCCAGGAACGCCGGGCATGGCCCGGCGCTATCGCATCTGACGATCAGCGTGCCGGCAGGTACTGCTGCGGGTCGACCGGCTTGCCGTTGTAGCGAATCTCGAAGTGGACCATGTCGCGGTTCGCACCGGTACGGCCCATTTCGGCGATCTGCTCACCGGCCTTCACGCTCTGCCCTTCATTCACCAGGCGCTTGCGGTTGTGGCCATAGGCCGACAGCCACTGGTCGCTGTGCTTGATGATGATCAGCTCGCCGTAGCCGACCAGGCCGGCGCCGGAATACACCACCACGCCATTGGCGGTGGCCTTGACCGCCTGGCCGCTGGTGCCGGCGATGTCGACGCCCTGCTTGGTCGCATCACCAGCCACGTAGCGGCCAACGATGGCGCCATCAGCCGGCCAGCGCCAGGCGATGTTGCTCTTCACCGGACCGACCGGCGCCGGGGCCGGCGTGGTGCTGCCGCCACTGCTGCCACCGGAACGCGGCGGGGTGACCACCGTGGTGGGCGCGCGGCCGCCGCTGGCACCGGCCGGATACAGCCGGATCACCTGCCCCGGGTAGATCGTCGAGGGGTTGTCCAGGCTGTTCCAGGCAATCAGGTCGGCCGGGGTGATGTCATGGATGCGGGCCAGCGCATAGATGGTGTCGCCCTTGCGCACCACCACGGTCTGCCCCGGCTTGGGTACCGAGGTCTTCGGCGTGGTCACACCGCCACCGGTGCTGCCACCACCAGGACGAACCACGGTGGCGGTGCCGCAGGCGGCCAGGGTGGAAACCAGCAACGCCAGCGCGCCGATGCGCACTCCCTTGCTCAGACGATCAGGACTCATGCGAACTTCGACCTCCATACAAGCCAGGCGATCAGCACCACCACCAGCGCGGTGGCGATCCAGCCCAGCGGTTCAATCCAGCGACGCAGTGCCGCTTCAGCACGCGCACCACCGATACGGATGACCGCAGCCAGCACGAACACGCGCTTGCCACGACCGATCAGCATGCTCAACAGGTACTGCGGCATCGGTACACCGACGATACCCGATGCCCACGTGAAGACCTTCATCGGGATGGGCATGAATCCGCCCAGCACCAGGAAGGTGAACACTGCCCACGGCGACTCGGCCATCTTCGCCTGCACGGTGGTGATGCCCTGCTCGATGGCCGGCAGCATGCCCAGCGCCTCGAACAGCGGCTTGATCGCCTCGAAGGCGTAATGACCCAGCGCGTAGCCAACCAGTGCGCCGACCATCGAGCCGGCCAGGCTCAGGATGGCGAACCACCAACCGCGCTTGGGCTGGGCCACGCACATCGGCGCCAGCATCACCTCCGGCATCACCGGGAAGATGATCGCCTCGAAGAAGCTCAACACCGTCAGGTAGGTCGGCGCGCGTTCGTGCGCCGCCCACTTCATCGCCCGCTCGTACAGCGGCCCGAAAATCTTCATGCAACCCTGCTCCGTGGATTAGTCGAGCATGCCAGACAGCAGCGGCACGAACGTGACCGGCGCCAGCACGTGTTGTTCGATGCTGCCGTCGGCCTTGCGGTCCAGCTGTACCAGCGACTGCGCCCCGGGGCCACCGACCGGCGCCACCAGGCGGCCGCCCTCGGCCAGTTGCTCGATCAGGGCGTCGACCAGTGCCGGCGCCGCCGCAGTGACCACGATGGCATCGAACGGACCGTGCTCGGCCCAGCCGACGCGACCGTCGTCATGCTTGGTGCGGATGTTCATTCCCAGCGCACGGAAGCGCTTGCGGGCCTGTCGCAGCAGATCGCCGATGCGCTCCACGGTGTAGACCTCCAGGCCCAGCGCACCGAGGATGGCGGCCTGGTAACCGGAACCGGTGCCGACTTCCAGCACCCGCTTCGGCGCGACCTGGAGCACCGCCTCGGTCATCCGCGCGACCACCCAGGGCTGCGAGATGGTCTGGCCGTGGCCGATCGGCAGCGCAGTGTCTTCATACGCGCGCGAGGCCAGTGCCTCGTCGATGAACAGATGGCGCGGCACCACCCGGATCGCATTCAAGGTCGGCTCGTCGACGATACCGGCTTCGCGCAGGCGGTCGACCAGGCGGTCACGCACACGCTGCGAGGTCATGCCGATACCGACGGCTTCCGGTTGCAGGCGCAGGCGTGGACTCATGCCGGCTGGTCCAGCGCGGCACTGAGGCCGCCGACCCAGCTGGCCACTTTCTCCAGTGCCTGGTAGCGGGTCAGGTCGACCTGGATCGGGGTGATCGAGATATGCCCGGTGCGCACCGCATGGAAGTCGGTACCGGGGCCGGAGTCCTGCTCACGGCCGGCCGGGCCGATCCAGTACACCTCGTTGCCGCGCGGGTCTTTCTGCGCGATGCAGCCTTCGGCGCGGTGGCGGTTGCCGAGGCGGGTCACCTCGAAGCCCTTGACCTCGCTCCACGGCAGATCAGGCACGTTGACGTTGAGGATGGTGTCAGCCGGCAACGGATCGGCCTTGAGCCGGGCAACGATCTCCACCGCAGCGCGCGCGGCGGTCTCGAAATGTTTCGGATCGTGGTTGCGGGAAACCAGCGAGACCGCCACCGCCGGCAGCCCGAGGAAGCGACCTTCCATCGCCGCCGAGACGGTGCCGGAGTAGATCACGTCATCGCCGAGGTTGGCGGCATTGTTGATGCCGGACACGACAATGTCCGGTTCGAACTCGAGCAGCCCGGTCAGCGCCAGGTGCACGCAGTCGGTTGGAGTGCCGGCCACCGAGACGGTGTAATGGTCGATGCGCTTGAGGCGGATCGGCAGGTCCAGGGTCAGCGAATTGCTGGCGCCGGAGCGATCACGGTCGGGCGCGACCACCGTGACTTCGTGTCCGGCCTCGCGCAGCACCGAAGCAAGCATCCGGATGCCTGCGGCGTCGACGCCATCGTCGTTACTGACCAGGATTCGCATCTTCGATTTAACCGCTTGATTTTCCAAGAATTCGATTCCGTCACCGTGCAGTGTGGGCGGGACCGCCGTACTCCCCTGCGGAAGCCGTCGACCCTGCAAGGGCATCGTCTATTGTGCCGCATGCGAGCCGCCGGTCCTACCCTGTCGGCGGTCATGACCGACATCGAACCGTCATAGGCAGAGCTGCGCCGGCGGTTTACCCTGTGCGCATGTCGCACCCTGAAGACGAAGATCCGGCCGCATTGTTCCGTGCGGCCATCGGCGAAGTGACGCCGCTGCGCAAGGATGCCGAGCCGGCGCCTGCCGCGCCCCGGCCGAAGCCGCGCGCGCGCATGGCCGAACGTGACGAGGCCGAAGCCGCCGGCGAATTCGCCCGGCTGCTGCGCGACAGCACGCCGCTGGAAGCCGGCGACGTGGCCAGCTATCGCCGCGACAACCTGCCACCACGTTTGTTCCAGCGCCTCAAGCGTGGCCAGTACTCGGTGCAGGACGAGCTGGACCTGCACGGCGCCACTGCGTCGCAGGCGGAGGCGCTGCTGCGCCAGTTCCTGCTGGAGGCGCATGCACACGACTATGGCTGCGTGCGCATCATCCACGGCAAGGGCCTGCAGTCCGATGGCGGTGCACCGGTGCTGAAGAATCTGGTCGATCGCCTGCTGCGGCTGCGCAACGACGTACTGGCGTTCCATTCGGCGCCGACCGGACAAGGCGGCACCGGCGCGGTGCTGGTGCTGCTGGCCCGTAGATGAAAAAGGGGACGGAGGGAATTAAGTCGTTTGTGCCACAAACGACTTAATTCCCTCCGTCCCCTTTTTCTGTCAGGCCTGCGAGGCGTCTTCGACGGGGCCGAGTTCGTGCAGTACGGCGGTGGCGTAGCAGCCTGGCGGCAGCGCGAATGACAGCTCCAGCACGTCGTCGGCCAGCCACTGGTGCTGCAGCAGCGCCGGGCGCAGGCGCAATGCGCGGCGCTCCTGCTTCAGCCGTGCGTCTTCCAGGCCGGCCCGCAGTGCCTTTGACTCCTCGTCGTCCAGCGCGGCCAGCTCCAGCTCACGTGCCGCGTCGGCGCTGCGCAGCTCGCCTTCGCCCCACAGCGGTGCGCTGGGATGGATGTCGAAACGCGCCAGTCGCTCGGCCAGCACGTCGGTGTACGGCTCGGGTCCGAACACGCTGCGGCTGCCATCGAGCATCCACACTTCGCCATCGAGCGGCTGATCCCAGTTGCCCTGCTCCACGCGCGCGGCCAGCACGCGGTTGAACAGCGCCGAACGGGCTGCAGAGAGCAGCAGCGAACGCTGGTCCTTGCGCATGCGGCGGCCACCGAACATCGCCAGTGCGGCCGGTACGTTGCCACCGTCGCGGCCAAAGCGCTGTTCGCCGAACCAGTTCGGCAGGCCGCGCTCGGCAATCTGCTGCAGGCGCTCGCTGATCGCCGTGGCATCACCCTGCACCTCGCGCAGCACCAGCTTGAAGCGGTTGCCGGCCAGTGCGCCACGCTGCAGCTTGCGGTTGTGCCAGGTGGCTTCGAGCACTTCGATCTCGTCGCTGGCCAGCTCGGCCAGGTCCGGCGCGACGCGCTTGGGCAGGTGCACGCTGAAACGCTGGGTGGTGACCGCGTGGCGGTCTTTCATCCCGGCATAGCTCACCGCCATTTCCGGCAGGCCCGCCCACTTGGCCAGCAGCTTGGCCACATGCACGGTGTTGGCTCCACGCTTGCGGATATGCAGCAGCAGGTGCTCGCCTTCACCGGTCGCCTCGAAGGCCGGCAGTTCGTCAACCTGGAAATCGTCCGGCGTGGTGCGGATGCGCGCCGTCAGCAACGGCGCACCAAACGCCAACGGCAGCGGGATCATGCCGCCACCAGCAGTACCACCGCCTGTGCGGCGATGCCTTCGCCACGACCAGTGAAGCCCAGCTTCTCAGACGTGGTGGCCTTGACGCTGACTGCATCCAGCGGCAACTGCAGCAACCCACCGATGCGCTCACGCATCGCCAGCGCATGCGGGCCGACCTTCGGACGCTCGCAGATCACGGTGATGTCGGTGTTGCCGACGCGCCAGCCACGCTCGCGCAGCAGGCTGTCGCAATGGCGAACGAAATCACTGCTGTCGGCGCCCTTCCAGCGGTCGTCGCTCGGCGGAAAATGCTGGCCGATATCGCCCAGCGCCAGCGCGCCGAGCATCGCATCGCACAGGGCGTGCAGGATCACGTCGCCATCGCTGTGCGCGAGCACGCCGCAGCTGTGCGGCACGTTCACGCCGCCGAGCATGATGTGATCGCCTTCACCGAAGGCATGGACGTCGTAGCCCTGGCCGATGCGGACGGGCGGGAACGGTGCGGTGCTCATGGATGCAACCCTTGCAACAGGGCCGCGCGGACGGTCAGCCGGCGCGGCGGGAAAGTACGAATTCGAACCGGTCCAGATCGGCCGGGGTGGTGACCTTGAAGTTGTCCTCGCTGCCTTCCACCAGCAGCGGGCGCTGACCCTGGCGTTCCATGGCCATGGCCTCGTCGGTGACGTCAACACCGGCGGCCGCTGCGTCGGACAGCGCGCGGCTGAGCTGGTGGCGGCGGAACAGCTGCGGCGTCAGTGCGCGCCACAGGCGCTCGCGTGGCTCGGTGCCATCGATGCCGCCGTCGTCGCCAGCGCGCTTGAGGGTGTCGCGCACCGGCGCAGCCAGGATCGCCCCGACCGGGTCGGCACGACCGACTTCAAGCAGACGACCGAGATCGGCCAGCGACAGGTTCGGCCGTGCAGCATCGTGAACCAGCACGAATTCATCGGCACGCACGGTGTCCGGCAGCGCCTGCAACCCGGCCAGCACCGAGGCGGCACGGGTCGCGCCGCCGATGCAGGTCAGCACCGGCTTGCCCGACCACTCATTCCAGCCCGGCCAATCGGCATCGTCCTGGCCGATCACCACCATCGCTCCGGCCACGGCGGGGTGCGCCAGCAGCGCGTCCAGCGTGTGGGCGAGCAGGATCTGCCCGCCCGCCTGCAGGTACTGCTTGGGCAGCGGTGCACCGAAGCGGGTGCCACGGCCGGCCGCAGGAACAACGACCCAGATCGCCGCGCTCATGGCACGTCTGCCGGGTGTTCGCCCGCCTGGGCAGTGACGCCGGCAGCAGGCTGCGCCGGGTGGACCGGCGCATCCTCGACCACACGGTAGAACTTCTCGCCAGGCTTGATCATGCCCAGCTCGCTGCGCGCGCGTTCCTCGATGGCGGACTGGCCTTCCTTGAGGTCCTTCACTTCGGCAGCGAGCGCGTCGTTGCGCTGCTGCAGACCCTCATTGTCCCGCTCCTGGTTGGCGACCTGGGCTTCGAGCATCATCACTTCACCCGAGTTGCCCGGACCGAACCAGAAGCGGTACTGCAGCCAGCCCAGCAGCAGGGCCAGCACCAGCAGCATCCAGCGCCAGTCGCGCATCGGCTCAGCGCTTCAGCGAAACGAACGCGTCACGACCGGCGTAACGCGCGCCGGCGCCGAGGGCTTCCTCGATGCGCAGCAGCTGGTTGTACTTGGCCACGCGATCGCTGCGGCACAGCGAGCCGGTCTTGATCTGGGTGGCGGTGGTGGCCACCGAGATATCGGCAATGGTGGTGTCTTCGGTTTCGCCCGAACGGTGCGAGACGACGGCGGCATAGCCGGCGCGGTCGGCCATCGCGATCGCTTCCAGGGTTTCGCTGAGCGTGCCGATCTGGTTGACCTTGATCAGGATCGCGTTGGCGGTGCCCGAGTCGATGCCTTCCTGGAAGATCTTCGGGTTGGTCACGAACAGGTCGTCGCCAACCAGCTGCACCTTCTTGCCGATGCGGTCGGTCAGCAGCTTCCAGCCGGCCCAGTCGTTCTCGGCCAGGCCATCTTCAATCGTGATGATCGGGTACTGCGCGGCCCAGTCGGCGAGGAAGTCGACGAACTGCTCGGAGGTCAGGCGCTTGTTCTCGCCGACCAGGTTGTACTTGCCGTTTTCGAAGAATTCGCTGGAGGCGACGTCCAGGCCCAGCAGCACGTCTTCACCGGCGGTATAGCCAGCCTTGCCGATCGCTTCGAGGATGGTGTCGAGCGCCTCGACGTTGCTGCGGAAGTCCGGTGCGAAGCCGCCTTCGTCGCCGACCGCCGTGCTCAGGCCGTGGCCCTTCAGCACCGACTTCAGCGAATGGAAGATCTCGGTGCCCGCGCGCAGCGCTTCGGAGAACGAGGTGAAGCCGACCGGCAGCACCATGAACTCCTGGAAGTCGACGTTGTTGTCGGCGTGCGCGCCGCCGTTGATGATGTTCATCATCGGCACCGGCAGCGACGGGGTCACGCCGGTCTTGGCAGCCAGGTACTGCCACAGCGCCTGCTTGTTCGATGCAGCGGCGGCGTGCGCGGCGGCCATCGAAACACCCAGCAGCGCGTTGGCGCCCAGGCGGCCCTTGTTCTCGGTGCCGTCAAGGTCGATCAGGCGACGGTCGAGGCCAGCCTGGTCGGTGGCTTCGAAGCCCTTCAGCGCATTGGCGATGGTGGTGTTGACGTTGTCGACAGCCTTGCGCACGCCCTTGCCCAGGTAACGGGTCTTGTCGCCGTCACGCAGCTCGACCGCTTCCTTGGTGCCGGTCGAGGCGCCGGAGGGAACCGCGGCACGTCCGAACGAACCGTCCTCCAGGATGACTTCGGCTTCCAGCGTGGGGTTGCCACGGCTGTCGAGGATTTCACGGGCGTGGATGCTGCGGATCGTACTCATGGTCGGGCCGGTTACCTGTATGGAGAGGGGGCGACAAAACGAATGCCGCGTGATTATCCCCGGCTGCCCGCCACTTGCCAAATGGCGTGGGCGGCTTCAGCCCCAACTGGACCCGATCACGATCAGGATCATCGACACCAGCATCACCAGCAATGCACCGGCAATCGCTGCCAGGATGGGGCCACGCCGCCGTCGCCAGGCCAGCACCATCGCCACCGGGCTGCCCAGGAAGGACAGCACCATCGTGACCAGCGCGCCCAGCAGCCACCACTGCGTGGCCTGCACGCCGTTGTTTCCATCCCCCGGCGGCCGGAAACCGGACGTGAAGGCCAGCACGCCCACCACCAGGGCGATCCAGGTCAACACGGACAGCCCCAGGGCGATCAGGCCCCAGGGCCAGCCACGCGCCGATGTGGTCGTATTCATCAGAGCAATCCGTAGAACAGGGCGCCCAGCCACAGCGAGAGCAGGATGATCGCCAGGCCAGCCGTGACCTTGCCGCGATTCAGCCGCCAGGCCAGCACCGCGGCAGCAACGCATCCCACCGCACCGAGCAGCTCCGCCACCAGCAGCGCAATGAAGTACGCCCGCAGATCGAGCGCACTGCTGCCATCACCGGGGGGCCGCACCGACGCAGCGCCGATCAGTACCAGCCCGAACATGCCCACGGTGAACAGCACGGCCAGACCCAGTGCGATCACGCCCCAGGGCCACTGTTTCCAGTGCCGGCGGTGACGCTGGGTTTCCAGCGCCAGCCACGGGTCACGACTCACGCGAAGCGCGAAAAGCCGTGCTTCTTGGTCACCGCATCGAGTTCCATCAGGGTCTCGAGCAGCGCTTCCATCTGGTCCAGCGGCCATGCATTGGGGCCATCGGACAGCGCCTTGGACGGGTCCGGATGGGTTTCGGCGAACAGGCCGGAGATGCCCACCGCCACGGCGGCGCGGGCCAGCACCGGCACGTGCTCACGCTGGCCACCGGAACTGGTGCCCTGCCCACCCGGCAGCTGCACCGAATGGGTGGCGTCGAACACCACCGGGCAACCGGTATCGCGCATCACCGCCAGCGAACGCATGTCACTGACCAGGTTGTTGTAGCCGAAGCTGGCACCGCGTTCGCAGACCATGATCTGCTCGTTGCCGGTGGCCTTGGCCTTTTCCACGACCGGCTTCATGTCCCACGGCGCCAGGAACTGGCCCTTCTTGATGTTGACCGGCTTGCCGGCCGAGCACACCTTGCGGATGAAGTCGGTCTGGCGGACCAGGAACGCCGGGGTCTGCAGCACGTCCACCACCGAGGCCACTTCGTCCATCGGGGTGTATTCGTGGACGTCGGTCAGCACCGGCACGCCGATCTGCTTCTTGACCTCGGCCAGGACCTTCAGGCCCTCTTCCATGCCCGGGCCGCGGAATGCGGTGCCCGAAGTGCGGTTGGCCTTGTCGAAGCTGGACTTGAAGATGAAGTTGACGCCGAGCTTGTCGGTGACTTCCTTCAACTTGCCGGCGGTATCGAGCTGCAGCTGCATCGACTCGATCACGCAGGGGCCGGCGATCAGGAACAGGGGCTGGTCCAGCCCGACCTCGAATCCACACAGTTTCATGGCGTTTCCTTGTTGTCCGCGGCACCGGCCGGGCCGGTGCGCTGGGGGTTGAAGCGTGCAAGATGGGGGCCGGCGGCCCCCATCACAAGTCAGGCGCGGGCTTCCTGCAGCAGCTTGCCGCCGGCCTTGCGTTCACGTGCGGCACGGATGAAACCGATGAACAGCGGGTGGCCGTCACGCGGCGTGGACAGGAATTCCGGGTGCGCCTGGCAGGCCAGGAACCACGGGTGCGCATCGCGCGGCAGCTCCACCACTTCCACCAGGGTGTCGTCCATCGACTTGCCGGCGATCACCAGGCCCGCATCTTCCAGCTGGGTGCGGTAGCGGTTGTTGAACTCGTAGCGGTGGCGGTGGCGCTCGGCAACCACGTCCTTGCCGTACAGCTCACGGGCCAGCGTGCCCGGCTTCAGGCGCTGTTCCTGCAGGCCCAGGCGCATGGTGCCACCGAGGTCGCTCTTGTCATCACGCTTTTCGACGTCGCCGGTTGCCGTGCGCCATTCGGTGATCAGGCCGATCACCGGGTTCGGCGACTGGCGGTCGTTCTCGGTGCTGTTGGCACCTTCCAGGCCGACCACGTTGCGGGCGTAATCGACGACGGCCGCCTGCATGCCGTAGCAGATGCCGAAGTACGGCACGTGCTGCTCGCGGGCGAACTTCGAGGTCAGCACCTTGCCTTCGAAACCACGGTCACCGAAGCCGCCCGGCACCAGGATGCCGTCGACATCGGCCAGTGCGGCCATGTCGGTGCCTTCCAGGTCCTGTGCTTCCAGCCACTTCAGGTTGACCTTGGTGCGCTGGCGCAGGCCGCCGTGCTTGAGCGCTTCGCCGACCGACTTGTAGGCATCCTGGTGATCGACGTACTTGCCGACCACGGCGATGGTCACTTCGTCCAGCGGATGCAGGGTCGCATCGACCGCGTCTTCCCACATCGACAGATCGACCGGACCGACCTTGTCGGCCAGCTTCAGCTGGTTGACGACGATCTCGTCCAGGCCCTGCGCATGCAGGCCTGACGGAATGCGGTACAGGACGTCCACGTCCGGCACGCTGATCACCGCGCGCTCGGAAACGTTGGTGAACTGGGCGATCTTGCGGCGCTCCGAATCCGGCACGGCCTGTTCCGAACGGCACAGCAGCACGTCCGGCTGGATGCCGATCGAGCGCAGTTCCTTCACCGAGTGCTGGGTCGGCTTGGTCTTCAGCTCACCGGCGGCGCCGATGTACGGCACCAGGGTGAGGTGCATGAACAGTGCCTTCTCCGGGCCACGCTCGGTGCGCACCTGGCGGATCGCCTCCAGGAACGGCAGCGACTCGATGTCGCCGACAGTACCGCCGATCTCCACCAGCGCCACGTCGTAGCCTTCGGTGGCTTCGTCGATGCAGCGGCGGATCTCGTCGGTGATGTGCGGAATGACCTGCACGGTCGCGCCCAGGTAATCGCCGCGGCGTTCCTTGCGGATCACGTTCTCGTAGATACGACCGGTGGTGACCGAGTTCTTGCGGCTCAGGCGGGTGCGCACGAAGCGCTCGTAGTGGCCCAGGTCGAGGTCGGTCTCGGCGCCGTCGTCGGTGACGTAGACCTCACCGTGCTGGAACGGGCTCATGGTGCCCGGGTCGACGTTGATGTACGGGTCGAGCTTCATCATCGTGACCTTCAGGCCACGGGCTTCGAGAATGGCGGCCAGCGACGCGGCGGCAATGCCTTTGCCGAGCGAGGACACCACGCCGCCGGTTACGAAAATCAAGGGAGTCATGGCTGCAAGCATCCTGTCTGGAAATGGAAAACGGCAGCACCACGCGCGCCCGGAGGGCAGGCATGGTGCTCAGAGGGGGTTTTCCGGTTCGCTGTGGCAGCGAGGGAGGTACGGATCCGTGCGACGGCAGGCGCCGGACGGGGACCACCGTGCGAGGTCGGGGCGACCGTGCCGGTCAAATCGACCGTCACCTGCGACCCGCCATGCTGGAAGCCACGCTTGGCCGCTCCAGCCCATTCGCAAATGGTGGACACGCACTTACTCCCGGAAAGCCATAGTTTACAGATTGATGGCCGCCAACCCAAGAGGCAGATGGCACGCCACTAAAAAGAAACGCCCCGCAAAGCGGGGCGTTCCGGAGCGCAACCCTTGTCGCAAGGGCGCCTGGCAGGGGGCGGGATCAGCGCTTCTTGCGCGCTTCCTCTTCCTCTTCCTGCTGCGGGGCCGGCTGGCCCTGCGCCTTCATTTCGGCATTGGCCTGGGCCCGACGCTTGGCCTTGGCATCGGCTTCGGCCTGCGCCTTGTCGGCCTGGTCACCCTGCTGCGGGGCCGGCTGGCCGGCGTTCTGCGCCACCACCAGCGGCACTGCAACGGCGGCAGCGGCCAGGATCGCAATGGTCAGCAACTTCTTCATGAGGTCCTCCTCGCGGTATGGCTTGGATGTTTCGACCCAACGGGGGTCGCCGGTGTTCAGATTCCAGCAGCTGCCATTTTACCCCCTCTGCGTCGCCGAGACTGAACCGCAGGCGTGCAAAATCCCGTGCCAGACCCCACACTTGCCCGTCGCTCCAAGCTTTCGAAGACAGATGAACGCCCGTTATAACGCCGCCGATATTGAAGTCCTGTCCGGCCTTGACCCGGTCAAGCGCCGTCCCGGCATGTATACCGACACCGCGCGCCCGAACCACCTGGCGCAGGAAGTGATCGACAACTCGGTGGACGAGGCCCTTGCCGGCCACGCCCGCTCGATCGAGATCACCCTGTACAAGGACGGCAGCGTGGAGGTCAGCGATGACGGCCGCGGCATGCCGGTGGACATCCACCCGGAAGAGAAGATCCCGGGCGTCGAGCTCATCCTCACCCGCCTGCATGCCGGCGGCAAGTTCAGCAACAACAACTACACCTTCTCCGGCGGCCTGCACGGCGTCGGCGTCAGCGTGGTCAATGCGCTGTCGACCCTGGTGGAAGTGCACATCAAGCGCGAAGGCGCCGAACACCGCATCACCTTCCGCAACGGCGACCGCGCCACCCCGCTGGAAGTGGTCGGCAGCGTCGGCAAGAAGAACACCGGTACCCGCGTGCGCTTCTGGCCGGACCCGAAGTACTTCGACACGCCCAAGTTCGCGGTGCGCGCGCTCAAGCACCTGCTGCGCGCCAAGGCCGTGCTGTGCCCCGGCCTGACCGTGAAGCTGACCGACGAAGCCACCGGTGAAGTTGATACCTGGTACTACGAAGACGGCCTGCGCGATTACCTGAAGCTGGAGCTGGGCGATCGCGAGATGCTGCCGGCCGAGCTGTTCGTCGGCAACCTGAAGAAAGACACCGAGATCGTGGACTGGGCCGTGGCCTGGCTGCCGGAAGGCGAGCTGGTGCAGGAAAGCTACGTCAACCTGATCCCCACTGCCCAGCACGGCACCCACGTCAACGGCCTGCGCACCGGCCTGACCGAGGCGCTGCGCGAGTTCTGCGACTTCCGCAACCTGCTGCCGCGTGGCGTCAAGCTGGCCCCGGAAGACGTGTGGGACCGCGTGTCGTTCGTGCTGTCGCTGAAGATGACCGACCCGCAGTTCAGCGGCCAGACCAAGGAACGCCTGTCCTCGCGCCAGGCCGCCGGCTTCATCGAAGGCGCCGCCCACGATGCGTTCAGCCTGCTGCTGAACCAGAACGTGGAGCTGGGCGAGAAGATCGCGCAGATCGCCATCGAGCGCGCCAGCGCGCGCCTGAAGACCGAAAAGCTGGTCGTCCGCAAGAAAGTCACCCAGGGCCCGGCCCTGCCCGGCAAGCTGGCCGACTGCATCAGCCAGGACCTGTCACGCACCGAGCTGTTCCTGGTGGAGGGTGACTCGGCAGGCGGCAGCGCCAAGCAGGCGCGTGACAAGGACTTCCAGGCGATCCTGCCGCTGCGCGGCAAGATCCTCAACACCTGGGAAGTGTCCTCCAACAGCGTGCTGGCGTCGGAAGAAGTGCACAACCTGGCCGTGGCCATCGGCTGCGACCCCGGCAAGGACGACATTGCTGGCCTGCGCTACGGCAAGGTCATCATCCTGGCCGATGCGGACTCGGACGGCCTGCACATCGCCACCCTGCTCACCGCGCTGTTCCTCAAGCACTTCCCGGCGCTGGTCGATGCCGGCCACGTGTTCGTGGCGATGCCACCGCTGTTCCGCATCGATGTGGGCAAGCAGGTGTTCTATGCCCTGGACGAAGAAGAGAAGCGCTCGATGCTGGACAAGATCGAACGCGAGAAGATCAAGGGCGCGATCAACGTCACCCGCTTCAAGGGCCTGGGCGAGATGAATCCGCCACAGCTGCGTGAATCGACCATCCACCCCGACACCCGCCGCCTGGTGCAGCTGACCGTGGACGACGGCGAGCAGACCCGTTCGCTGATGGACATGCTGCTGGCCAAGAAGCGCGCCTCCGACCGCAAGGGCTGGCTGGAGAGCAAGGGCGATCTGGCTTCGCTGGAAGTCTGACCCGACGCGGGGCCGGATCCGTTTCCTGCAGGGAAACGGCTCCGGCCCCATCGCCCGGTAATGCCGGTTCATGTGCCCTTGGCATTACGCCCCCATCGGCAAACCCGGCGGCGCCATAATGCGCGTCCATCTGTGTGGACCATCGTATTGGCCAGCCACTCGCTGCTGTTCCCGGGCCTGCCGCTGCACAGCGCGCGCCTGGTCCTGAGCCCGATCCGCCGCGACGATGCGGCCGCCCTGTTCGCGATCCAGTCCGATCCGGACGTGATGCGGTTCTGGAACCACCCGGCGTGGACACGACAGGCCGAAGCGCGCGCGCAGATCGACGATGACCTGGCGGCACAGGCCACCGGCACCCAGCTCAAGCTGGCCGTGCGCGAAACACTGGATGGCCCGTTGCTGGGCATCTGCGTGGTGTTCGCCCTGGATCGCGATGCCGCTCGTGCCGAGATCGGCTACCTGCTGGCCCCCGACAGGCAAGGCCAGGGCTACATGCACGAAGCGCTGCAGCATCTGCTGGACTACCTGTTCCAGACTCTGCGCCTGCATCGCGTGGAAGCCGAAGTCGACCCGCGCAACCGGCCCTCGGCACACGTGCTTGAACGGCTGGGCTTCCACCTGGAGGGCGTGCTGCGGCAGCGCTGGCGCATCCAGGGCGAACTGTCCGATTCGGCGGTATACGGCCTGCTGGCCGACGACGAACTGCGCACCACCCTGCCCGCTTGACCCAATCTGGCCACTGGCGGCCTCGACGCGCGGCCATGCCTTTGGACACATACGACATGCCCTCCACCGGCCTAGCATCGGAACCCCCTTCCGCTGCCGATCCGGTGCCATGAAGTCCCTGCTGCACACTGCCGCGCTCTGCGTCGGCCTGCTCATCGCCCCAGCCAGCGTGCTGGCCGCGCCCGACGCCGAGGCCAAGCCCGATCCGAAAGACGACAAGACCGAAGCGCCCGCGCTGCCCGCCGATGCGTCAGCCCGCCAGAGCATGCGCCTGGCCGGCCGCACCCTGGACTACACCGCCACCGTCGGCACCCTGCCGGTGCGCGATGCCAAGGGCAAGGTGATCGCCGATGTGGTGTTCACCGCCTATACGATGCCGGGCAAGGACCGGCCGGTGACCTTCGCGCTCAATGGCGGCCCGGGTGCATCTTCGGTCTACCTCAACATGGGCGCGATCGGGCCCAAGGTGGTCACCTTTGGTTCGGAGGGTGACAGCGCATCGGCGCCGGCCACCCTGCACGACAACCCCGGCACCTGGCTGGACTTCACCGACCTGGTGTTCATCGACCCGGTCGGCACTGGCTTCAGCCGTGCACGCATCGGCGATGACGAAGCGAAGAAGCAGATGTACAACCCCAGCGCCGACATCGAATACCTGTCGCGCTCGATCTACGACTGGCTGCTGCGCAACCAGCGCATGGGTGCACGCAAGTACCTGACCGGCGAGAGCTACGGCGGCTACCGCGGCCCGCGCATCACCCACTTCCTGCAGACCCGCCTGGGCGTGGCGATGAACGGCCTGGTGCTGGTGTCGCCGTACCTGAGCCCGACCCTGGAAGACAACGCCGATGTCTCGCCGATGGCGTGGATGCAGACGCTGCCGTCGATCGCTGCAGCGCACCTGGAGCGCCAGGGCAAACTGACCGATGCGGCGATGCGCGACGTGGTGGAATACACCCGCGGCGACTACGCCACTGCGCTGATGAAGGGCCGCAGCGATCCGCAGGCGACCGAGGCGATGCTGCGCCGGGTGACCGAGCTGACCGGGCTGGACCCGCAGTTCGTGCGCCGCGCCGGTGGCCGACTGGAGACGCAGGCCTATCTGCGTGAGGTGTTCCGCGACAAGGGCACGCTGGGCAGCCGCTACGACTCCAACGTGACCGCGTTCGATCCGTTCCCGAATGATCCGGAACAGCGCGCCAACGATCCGCTGCTGGACAGCATCATCGCGCCGACCACCACGGCGATGGTCGACTTCGTGACGCGGGTGGTTGGCTGGAAGGTGGATGCACGCTACCAGGCGCTGAACTACGACGTGAACCGGCTGTGGGACCGCAACGGCGAGCTGCGCCAGGGCGCGGTGACCCAGCTGCGGCAGGCGGTGGCGATCGATCCGCATCTGCAGGTACTGATCGTGCATGGCTGGAATGATCTGTCGTGCCCGTTCATGGGGTCGATCCTGACGGTGGACCAGATGCCGGCGATGGGCAGCAATCCGGACCGGGTGCAGGTGCGCAGTTATCCGGGCGGGCACATGTTCTACAGCCGGGCGGACAGCCAGGCGGCGTTCCGCAGGGATGTGCAGGCGTTGTTCCAGCGCAACTGAGGGTGGTGGTGGTGGCCGGGCCTGCGGCCCGGCACCCGCTGGGGATCAACTGCCACTGCAACAGCAAGAGCTGGCATTCCGTGGGTTGGCGGGGTGGGATGGGCAGGCGGGGGACGGCAAAAACTGCTCCTGCGTGCCTCGTAGAGCGCCATCCATGGCGCTCTGCGCCCCCGCCTGCCCATCCCACCCCGCCTTCGACAGTTTCCGTGCGCTGTTGGTGGGTGCCGACCGTTGGTCGGCACGAGGGCGGATCCCTGTTTCTGCTCTGGTAGGTGTCGACCTTGGTCGACACGATGTGTCCGGAAGAATTCTCTGCCCATGAAAAAAGCCCGCCGGTATCCGGCGGGCTTTTTCGTGTGCACCTTGGCGCGGCGATCAGGTCCAGCCGAACAGCTCGAACAGCTTCAGGATCAGGTACGCGCAGCCGCCGGCGGCCGGGATGGTCAGGATCCAGGCCCAGACGATGCGTTCGATGACGCCGAACTTCAGCGAGCGCGGGTTCTTGGCGAAGCCGACGCCCATGATCGCGGTGGAGATGCTGTGCGTGGTCGAGACCGGCATGCCGAAGTGGGCGGCCAGGGTCAGGATGGTGGCCGAGCTGGTCTCCGCGGCGAAGCCGTGGATCGGGTGCAGCTTGACCATCTTGTGGCCCAGGGTCTTGATGATCTTCCAGCCGCCCGAGGCGGTACCGGCGGCCATCACCACCGCACAGGTCAGCACGATCCACATCGCGATGCCGTCACCGGCGCTGGCGTCCGGGTGCATGAAGGCCAGCCACGACGGCAGGTCATCCAGCGCACCGGTGGCCTCGGCACCGATCAGTGTCATCGCGATGATGCCCATGGTCTTCTGCGCGTCGTTGTGGCCGTGGGCGAAGCCCATGTAGGCCGCCGAGGCGATCTGCGCCTTGCCGAAGAAGGCGTTGACGATGCGCGGGCGGGCCAGACGACCGATGGCACCACCGATCCTGGCCAGCCCGGCGATCAGGCCCCACAGCAGCACCATCACCACGATGCCGAGCAGGAAACCGGCGATCGGCGAGGTGATCATCGGCACGAACACCTTCCACAGCAGGCCCTTGTTCTGCGCCCAGCTGCCCAGGCGCTCGGACCAGATCAGCGCGTCCCAGTTGTTGTGGGCAGCGGCCAGGCCGGCGCCGCAGAGGCCACCGATCAGGGCGTGCGAGGACGAAGACGGCAGCCCCTTCCACCAGGTGATCAGGTTCCAGATGATGCCGCCCAGCAGGGCGCACAGGATCACCTGCGGGGTGACGTCGACCACGTTGGTGTTGAGCAGGCCCGAAGCGATGGTCAGCGCCACCGCGGTACCGGTCAGTGCACCGATGAGGTTCATGAAGGCGGCCAGCATCACCGCCCAGCCGGGCGAGAGCACCTTGGTCGCCACCACGGTGGCAATGGAGTTGGCGGTGTCGTGGAAGCCGTTGATGAACTCGAAGACGAGCGCGGCCAGGATCACCACCAGGACAAGGGTCAACATGCGGCGGCGTCCGTCAGCTGTTCTTCAACACGATCTGGTACGCCACCACGCCGGCCTCGCGGCAGCGGTCGATGGCCTTTTCCAGGATCTCGAAGAATTCCTTCAGCAGGAACATCTGCAGGTTGTCCAGGCGGCCCGAGTAGATGTCGCGGTACAGCTCGAGCATCAGGCGGTCGGCCTCGTTCTCCAGCGAACGCAGCTTCTCGTTGAGCGCGGTCATCCGGTCCAGGTTCATGTGGCGCAGGTCGGCCACCATCTCCACCACCACGCCGGCAGCCTGTTCCAGCATCGCCGCGCGCGGCGCGAAGTCGATGTGCTCCAGGTGGGTCGTGGCCAGCGAATAGCGATCGGCGAACTTCTCGATCTGCTTCGGGATCTTGTACAGCGCCGAGCCCAGCGCTTCGATGTCTTCGCGCTCGATCGGGGTCATGAAGCTGTCCACCAGCGCCTGGCTGATCTTGTCCGAGGCCGCGCGTTCGCGCAGGCGGGCCAGCTTGAACGCGTCCAGCGCGGGCTGGCGGTCGGCCTCGCGCAGCATGGAATGCAGCGCCTTGGCGGCGTCGGAAGCCGCGACGGCAGCCTCATCGAGCAGGGTGTAGAACTGTTTGCCGGAACCGAAAATGGTCTGCAGAGAGAACATTGAGAAACCTGTCAGCCGTCGCGGGAAGGACGGCACCAGACGGAATTATGACGGCTAGATGACCATCACGGGTATCCCTGCCCCCTTCCGGGGCTCTGGAAGCCCCAACCTGAACAGGCGGTTGCCACCCTGCCACGCCCCTTTGCTAAGATGCCAGCGCGCCTTCGGGCGCACCTTATGGACGACGACCCTTACCCCCCTGCGCCGCGCCGGACCCTGTTCCTGAGCGCCAGCCGCCATCGCAAGCACCCGCCCTCCCTGCCACCAACCGGGGACGACGCCCGTGTTTGAAATGATCCTGATTGTCTTCGCGCTTGTTCTGCTGAACGGCTTCTTCGCCATGTCCGAGATGTCGGTCATGACCTCGCGCAAGAGCCGCCTGAAGCAGATGGCCGCCACCTCCAAGCGTGCCGCCAAGGCGCTGGAGCTGTCGGAGAAGCCGGAGAGCTTCCTGTCCACTGTGCAGATCGGCATCACCGTGATCGGCGTGCTGACCGGCTACCTCGGTGGTGAAGCACTGGGTGAAGCCTTCGCCGGCTGGATCCAGGGCCTGATGCCGGGCTTTGCCTACGCCGGCAACGTCGGTACCACGCTGGCGGTCAGCCTGATCACCTTCATCACGCTGATCTTCGGCGAACTGGTGCCCAAGCGCCTGGCACTGACCCGCTCGGAGGCCATTGCCGGCCTGGTGGCGATGCCGATGAGCTGGCTGGCCAAGCTGGCCCTGCCCTTCGTCTGGCTGCTGTCCAGGACCACCCAGCTGGTGCTGCGCCTGTTCGGCCTGGGCAAGGATGAAGTCGCCTCGGTGACTGAAGAAGAGATCCGCATGCTGGTGGCCGAGAGCCACGAGGCCGGTGTGATCGACGCCCACGAGCGCGACATGATGAACCGCGTCATGCGCCTGGGCGACCGCACCGCCGACAGCCTGATGACCCCGCGCAACCGCATCGCCTGGCTGGATACCCAGGCTGGGCTGGAGCGCAACCTGGAAATCATGGCCGAGCACGAGTTCTCGCGCTACCCGGTGCTGCGCGACAACGACATGGACGTGGTCGGCGTGCTGGAACTGAAATCGCTGGCCACACGCATGGCGCGTGGCGACAACGCGCTGTTCCAGACCCTGCGCGAACCACTGTACGTGTCTGAATCGACCCACGCGATGAAGCTGCTGGAGATCTTCCGCGAGGAACAGCAGTCGATGGCGCTGGTGGTGGACGAGTACGGCGAGATCCAGGGCCTGGTGACCATCAGCGACCTGATGGGCGCCGTGGTCGGCCGCCTGCAGGCAGTGGAAAATGCCGACGAAGATGCGCTGGTGGTGACCCGCGAGGACGGCTCGCTGCTGGTGGACGGCTCGCTGCCGATCGAGGACCTGCGCGAGCTGATCGGCAGCAACGATCTGCCCGATGCCGAGGATGGTGACTACTACACGCTGGCCGGCATGTGCATCCACTACTTCGGCCGCATCCCGCACGCGGGCGAGTACTTCGACTGGGCCGGCTGGCGCTTCGAGGTGGTCGACCTGGATGGTGCGCGGGTGGACAAGCTGCTGCTGCGCACGCTGTCCGACGAGCAGGCCGATGAGCTCACCGCCTGAGGCCGGCCAGGGTCCGGGCGTTGAGCGCCCGGCCTACCGTAACGAGGGCATCCGCACCCTGCTGGAGATGTTCGCCTCCGGCGACCCGGCCGAGCACATGCCGCTCGGCCAGATCCTGTGCAACCTGCAGCAGAGCGCGTTCGGCGTGTTCCTGTTCGTGGCGATCCTGCCGTCGTTCATCCCGATCCCGGGCATGGGCGGCGCGGTCAGCGGCCCGCTGGTGATCCTGATCGGCCTGCAGATGCTGTTCTGCCTGCGCCGGCCGTGGCTGCCTGGCTTCATCGCCCGCCGCGGGCCCAAGCGCGGCACCATGCACCGTTTCCTGGACCGCATCGACCGCCCGCTGCGGCGATTGGACAAGATGCTGAAACCGCGCCTGCCGCAGCTGCTGACACCGCTGCCGGCGCATGCCTTCAGCGGCCTGCTGCTGGTGTTGCTGGGCCTGCTGCTGTCGTTACCGATTCCGTTCACCAACTTCCTGTTCGGCTTCCAGCTGCTGCTGTTCTCGCTGGCACTGCTGGAACGCGATGGCGCGCTGATGCTGTTCAACTGGATCGCGGCGCTGGCGGCGATCGCGTTCTTCGGTTTCAGTTCGGGGCAGCTGGTGGGCTACACGGTGGAACTGTTCCAGCGCTGGTTCTGAGCCGGAATCCGGTAGAGCCGGCTGCTGGCCGGCTGCCACGTTTCCAGGTTTGCCGGCCAGCGGCCGGCACTACCAATACCGGACATCGGCCATCACCGAAGGTCGATGAATCCGTTGTCGGCCAACGCCGCCGGTTCGTCCTGCACGGCTGACAGCACGAAACTCAGCGCTGTGCCCAGCAGCGTGCCCGGTCCATCCCAGTACTCGGCCGAGTCGGCGCGCACCTGGATCAGGCGCAGGTTCGGGTCGTCCTTGCCGCCCGGGAAGAACAGCTTCATCGCTGGCGACCACAGTTCCTCGATCTTCGCGCGATCATCAACCACGCGCGCGCGCCCGGCCACCGACACATAGGTGTTCTTCGATGGCGAGGAATAGGCCACGTTGACGCGCGGGTCGAGCGCAATTTCGGCCACCTTCGGGCTGTCGGCAGTGATGACGAACCACAGATCACCGTCGAAGGTGACCTGCTGGGTGGCCAGCGGCCGGCTGTAGAGGCGGCCGTCGACGCCGGTGGTGGTAAACATCGCCACCTCCACGTCCTTGATCAGTTCTGCCAGTTGGGCAATGTGTTCGGCGCGGGTGTCGGCCATGTGGGGGCTCCTTCGATATGAGCCCCCATCAGACGCGGTTCGGCCGCAATGGGCCGTGACGCAATTGTTCAGCCCGCGTGGCGGGCGTGCCAGGCCTGCATCGCCAGTTCGAACGAGCGCAGGCGCGCACGGTGGTCATACAGGTTGGCGGTGAGCATCAGTTCGTCCGGCTTGTGGCGCTCGACAAACGCGGCGATGCCTTCCGCCACCTGCTGCGGATCCCCCAGCACGGTGCAGGCCAGTGCCCGCTCCACGCCCAGCTTTTCATGCGGCTCCCAGAAGGACTCGATGTCGTCGATAGGTGCCGGAATCTTGCCTGGCCGACCTCGACGCAGGTTCACGAAACTCTGCTGCTGGCTGGTGAACAGGCGCCGAGATTCGGCCTCGCTGTCGCTGGCGACAACGTTCAACGCCAACATCGCATGTGGCTGCTTCAGCGTGGCCGATGGGCGGAACTCGCGGCGGTACACCGCAAGGGCTTCGTCCATCACGTCGGGCGCGAAGTGCGAGGCGAATGCATACGGCAGGCCCATCGAGGCGGCCATGCGCGCACCGAACAGGCTGGAACCGAGGATCCAGGTCGGCACCCGCAGGCCACCACCCGGAACCGCCTGCACCGCCTGCCCGGGCTGTACCGGTTCGAAGTAATGCAGCAGCTCGCGCACGTCCTGCGGGAACTGGTCGGCGCTGTCGAAATAGCGGCGCAGTGCACGCGCGGTCGGCTGATCGGTGCCCGGTGCACGGCCCAGGCCGAGGTCGATGCGGTCCGGATACAGCGAGGCCAGCGTGCCGAACTGCTCGGCCACCTGCAGCGGCGCATGGTTGGGCAGCATGATGCCGCCGGCACCGACGCGGATGCGCTTTGTGCCACCTGCCACGTGACCGATCAGCACGGCGGTGGCCGCGCTGGCGATGCCGGGCATGTTGTGGTGTTCGGCCAGCCAGTAGCGGCGGTAGCCCAGCGCATCGGCGTGCTGGGCCAGTTCCAGCATGTTGGCGAAGGCAGCGGTGGTGTCACTGCCCTCGCAGACCGGGGCCAGGTCAAGGATCGACAACGGGATCATCAGCAGTTTTCCGTCACAGGATCCCCCATGCATGGGGTCGGTCGGGCGCGGCGGCCAGTGACGGTGGCGGGATGCTGATTCCCGTGGGGCAGGTGTAGAGCCGAGCCCATGCTCGGCTGCTGGTGGACCACGAAAGGCAGCCGAGCGTGGGCTCGGCTCTACAGGAAGCAGGTCAGAACGCGCTGGGGCGCGGCTCGGCCAGCGGCTGGTCGACCATCGGCTTCAGCTCGGCATCCAGCGCCACGCGCTCGTCGAACACGAAGCAGCGGCCTTCGTAACCTTCGCCGCCCACCTCCTCGAAGTAGCCGAGGATACCGCCGTCGAGCTGCAGCACATTGTCCATGCCATCGTTGACCATCCACAGCGCGGCCTTCTCGCAGCGGATGCCGCCGGTGCAGAAACTGACCACGGTGCTGTCCTTCAGCGCTTCGCGGTGCGGCGCCAATGCCTCGGGCAGGTCGGTGAACTTGTGGATGGGCAGCACCAGCGCATCCTTGAAGGTGCCGTACTCCACTTCCTGCAGATTGCGCGTATCGAGCATGACCACCGGCTTGCCGGCGTCATCATGCCCCTGCCGCAACCAGCGCTGCACGGTAGCCGGATCGACCGCCGGTGCACGCGGATACTCCAGCGGCTGGCCGTCATCACGGCGGAAGCTGATGATCTCGTCCTTCACCTTGGCCTTCAGCCGCGCGAACGGCTGATGCTCGCTCAGGCTGGTCTTGACCCGCATATCGGCAAAGCGCGCATCGGCATGCAGCGCGGCATAGAAACTTTCGACCGCCTCCGGCGCACCCGCCAGGAACAGGTTCAACCCCTCGCCCGCCACCAGGATCGTGCCGCGCAGCTGCGCCGCCTCGGCACGCGCCAGCAGCTGGTCGCACAGGGCCTGGGGGGCGTCGATGACGGCGAAATGATAGGCAGCGGTATTGGCGATCATCCCGCCATTTTAGCGCCTCCCGCCCACACAGACAGATTCAGGGGGTCAGAGCCCTCTGCGCGGCAGAGGAATCCGACCCCCGGCAGGTACCCAGAACTTGTCAGAGGCAGGGCGGTGTGGGCAGGCGGGACCGTTGGCGCCATGGATGGCGCCATCGAGCCCCCATGGACGGGTTTACGGCGTGTCCCGCCTGCCCACACCGCCCTGCCCACCACGGATTGCCTGCTGTTGCTGTTGCTGTTGCTTTTGCTGTTGCCGGCCAGCGGCCGGCACTAGCGGGTGCCGGGTGCAACCCGGCCAGAAGCCCCCCTTACCCCCGCAACAGCACGAACGGCAGCAGCACCAGCGCCGCCGCACCGGCCATCGCCACCAGCACCAGCACCACATATACCGGTCGGCGCCGGAACAGGCTACCGAAGGTCTCCGCCGTCCCCTCCCGCAACGCCTGCTCGCGCTCGGCACGGATGCGCGGCCCGCGTTCGGCCTGGTACTCGGCCATCAGCGCCTTCGCACGCGGATGATCGGCGTCCTCGCGCAGCCACAGGCCGCCGTTGGAAATGCCCCAGGGGCTGGGTTCGGTGCGATACCAGGCGATGCCGTGCTGGTCGAGCAGCGTGCAGACATCGGCGTATTCGTCGTCGCCGACATTGCGCAGATTGAGCAGGAGTTTTGCCATGCCCCCATGATACCCGGCGCCGATGCGCTACCCTTGCCGCCCTCGCCCTGCGCCCTTCCGGAGTCGCCCGATGCGCCGCCTGCTGCTTCCCCTGCTGCTGTCCCTCGCCGCCGTTGGCTGCTCGACCGAACCGTCCGGCCCGCCGCCGGGTGGCACTCTGACCACCTTCGAGCGCATCGATACCGTCCCGGGTACCGGCGCCGAAGCCGTTGCCGGCAACAAGGTCACCGTGCACTACACCGGCTGGATCTACGACAACCGCACCGAAACCAAGCACGGCAAGACCTTCGACAGCTCGGTCAGCCGTGGCGAACCGTTCACCTTTGCGCTCGGCGCCGGCCAGGTCATCCGCGGCTGGGATGAGGGCGTGGCCGGCATGAAGGTCGGCGGCAAGCGCACGCTGATGATCCCGCCGGACTACGGCTACGGCGACCGCCGGGTTGGCCCGATCCCGGCCGGCTCGTCGCTGGTGTTCGATGTCGAGCTGCTCGATGTCAAACCGTAATACCGCAACGCCTCCACGGGTCGCCGTCATCGGCGGCGGCCCGGCCGGCCTGTTCGCCGCCGAGCGCCTGCGCGCCGCTGGGTTGCAGGTGGACCTGTACGAGGCCAAGGGTTCGCCCGGCCGCAAGTTCCTGATCGCCGGCAAGGGTGGGCTCAACCTCACCCATTCCGATCCGCGGCCGCTGTTCGACAGCCGCTACCGCGAGCAGGCCTCTACCGTGGGACGCTGGCTGGACGGCTTCGACGCGCAGGCGCTGCGCGACTGGGCTGCCGGCTTTGGCGTGGAGACCTATGTGGGCAGCTCCGGCCGCGTGTTCCCGGTCGACCGCAAGGCAGCCCCACTGCTGCGCGGCTGGGTGCGCCGCCTGAAAGAACAGGGTGTGCGCCTGCACGCCAACCACTGCTGGATCGGATGGAGCGACGACGGCGCCCTGCGATTTGAAACCGAAGACGGCGCCGTTGAAGTGCATGCCGATGCTACCGTGCTGGCCATGGGCGGCGGCAGCTGGCCGCAGCTGGGCAGCGACGGCGCCTGGGTCTCGCCACTGCAGGCACGTGGCGTGGACATCGCACCGCTGCAGTCGGCCAACTGCGGTTTCGACGTGGACTGGACGCCGTTCTTCGCCCAGCGCAATGCCGGCGCACCGTTGAAGCCGGTGATCGCGCACTGGGTCGACCTGGCCGGACAGCCGCAGTCGCTGCAGGGCGAATGCGTGGCCAGCGAGTACGGCATCGAAGGCAGCCTGATCTACGCATTGGCCGCAGACCTGCGTGAGACCATCAACCGCGATGGCCACGCGATGCTGTGGCTGGACCTGGTGCCGGGCCGCGATGAAGCACGCCTGCTGGCCGACCTGTCACGCCCGCGCAAGGGTCGCAGCTTCGGCGAGCACCTGCGCCGCCAGGTCGGCCTGGATGCAGTGAAAGCCGCACTGGTGTTCGAGATGCTGGGCAAGGAAGCGGGCAACGACCTGCCTGCCGTGGCAGCTACGCTCAAGCGCCTGCCCCTGCGCCTGCTGCGCCCCCGGCCGATGGCCGAGGTGATCAGCACCGCCGGTGGCGTGCGCCTGGATGCGCTGGATGATGGCCTGATGCTGCGGGCAGTGCCCGGCGTGTTCTGTGCCGGCGAGATGCTGGACTGGGAGGCGCCGACAGGTGGCTACCTGCTGACCGCGTGCTACGCCAGTGGCCTGCGTGCTGCGGAAGGCGTGATCGGGTGGCTGGCGGCGCGTTGACACCTGCGTTGTAGAGTCGAGCCATGCTCGACTGCTTTTGATTCAGGCGATAGAGCAGTCGAGCATGGCTCGACTCTACAAAAAACATCGAGCAAACTCGACGCTACATCACCACGGCCGGCGCATGCTCACCGAGGCCAGCGCCACGCCGCTGGGATGCGGGTAAGTCTCTTCGCGCACGCTGACAAAGCCCTGCCGTTGATAGAACGGCACGGCGTTGAGCGAGGCCGACAGCACTACCTCACGATCACGATCGGCCATCGCCAGCAGGCGCTGCATCAGCGCCTGGCCGATGCCCTTGCCGCCGCGATCCGGATCGACAAACAACGCATCAACCTCGTTGGCATCGGTATCAAACACGCCGAACCCGAGCAGGACACCCTGCCCGTCCTCGGCCACCACGCAGCCCCCCTGCGACAACAGCCGCGCGTACTGCGACGGTGGCGGCGAGGCAGACCAGGGCGCGATGACCTCGGGAGGGTAATGGCTGCTGCAGATCTCGCGCACGCAGCGCGTACGCAGGGCCCACAGCCTGGCCACATCATCCATGGTGCCGGTCCTGAACTGCATGACGCCTCCTTGTAGAGCCGAGCCCATGCTCGGCTGTTCTTCGTTCCAACATCGCGATGTCTGATTGAAAGGCAGTCGAGCAAGACTCGACTCTACAGAATCGTTAATCTCGACGCCTGATCGAAAGGCAATCGAGCATGGCTCGACGCTACAGCAACGGTTACCGCGACTTGCTGGCGCGCAGCGCCTGGATCTTCGGCGGCGGCTGGAACGAGTCGCTGCGTGCATCGGCCCAGAACGCATGGAACACCGCATGGTCGGGCACCTTGTGCAGCAGTTCGCCTGGTTCCAGGTAGCGGTACAGCGAGGCCAGTGAACGGATTTCCACCGGTGAGACGCGGCGCAGGATGTGCTCCGGCCCCAGCTCGGCCGGATCGTTCAGGCCCGCCGCACACAGCAGCTCCTTCAGGGCGTGCAGCGTGTGCTCGTGGTAGCTGTACACACGGGTGGCCTTGTCCGGTGCATCCAGATGCTTCCAGCGTGCAGGGTCCTGGGTCGCGATGCCGGTCGGGCACTTGTCGGTATGGCAGCTCAGTGATTGGATGCAGCCCAGCGCGAACATGAAGCCTCGGCCGGCATTGCACCAGTCAGCCCCCAGCGCGATGGTCCGCGCGATGTCGAACGCGCTGGTGATCTTGCCGGCCGCACCGATGCGGATGCGATCGCGCAGATCCAGGCCGACCAGAGTGTTGTGCACCAACAGCAGCGCTTCGTGCATCGGCACGCCGACATGGTCGACGAACTCCGCCGGTGCCGCACCCGTGCCACCCTCGGCGCCGTCGACCACGATGAAGTCCGGTAGCAGCCCGGTTTCCTGCATCGCCTTGGCAATGCCGAACCACTCCCACGGGTGGCCGATGGCCAGCTTGAAACCGACCGGCTTGCCACCGGACAGCTCGCGCAGGCGTGCAACGAACTGCAGCAGCTCGACCGGCGTCGAGAACGCCGAGTGACGCGACGGCGACACGCAGTCCACACCCATCGGCACGCCACGCGTCACCGAGATCTCGGCGGTCACCTTCGGCGCCGGCAGCACGCCACCGTGGCCGGGCTTGGCGCCCTGCGACAGCTTGATCTCGATCATCTTGACCTGATCATGGGTGGCATTGGCAACGAAGCGTTCCTCGCTGAAACCGCCCTTCTCGTCACGGCAACCGAAGTAGCCCGAGCCGATCTCCCACACCAGGTCGCCGCCCATCTCGCGGTGGTAGGGCGAGATCGAACCTTCGCCGGTGTCGTGATAGAAGCCACCGCGGCGTGCGCCTTCGTTCAGCGCGCGGATGGCATTGGCCGACAGCGAACCGAAGCTCATCGCCGAGATGTTGAACACGCTGGCCGAATAAGGCTTGGCACAGTTCGGGCCGATCAACACACGGAAGTCATGCTTGGCGATGGCGGTCGGTGCCAGCGAATGGTTGATCCACTCGTAATCCACCGCATAGGTGCTGCGCAGGGTGCCGAACGGCACCGTGTCCATCTCGTTCTTGGCGCGCTGGTAGATCAGTGCACGCTGCTGGCGCGAGAACGGCACGTCTTCCAGGTCGCTCTGCACGAAGTACTGGCGGATCTCCGGGCCGATCGATTCCAGCCCGTAGCGGAAGTGCGCCATCACCGGATAGTTGCGGCGCAGCGTGCTGCGTTTCTGCAGCAGGTCCCAGGTCCCCAGCGCCACCATCGCGGCAGTCAGGCCGACGCCCCAGTACCAGGCCGGCCAGATCGTGGCCAGCCACAGGCATATCGGGAACATCAGGATGGCGAGCAGGTAGACGATATACCGGTGCATGGCTTTCCTCGGTTGCAACTGCCCCCGAGTCTACCGCGCCGCCCGCTGCCAAGGCTTACAAGCGATCGTCAACCACGTTGCGCGGCCAGGCCGATTTCACGTCGTAGACCAGGCCTCCCGGCGCCAGCAGGCCCCGGATTGCGGATTCATCCATCGCCTTGAAACGGGCGTGGGCCACCGCCAGCACCACCGCGTCATAACACCCCGCCCCGGGATCGGCCAGCCAATCCAGGCCCTCGCCGGTCAGCGCCGCCGGGCCGACCCAGGGGTCGCTGACCTCCACCTGCGCACCGGCATCGCGCAGGCGTTGCGCCAGCTCCAGCGCGCGGCTGTTGCGCAGGTCCGGGCAATCCTCCTTGAAGGTCACGCCCAGTACCAGGATGCGTGCGTCCGCCGGCGCACGGCCACGCTCGGCCAGCATCGCCAGCACCCGCGCCGCCACGTGCTCGCCGACGCGGTTGTTGACCTGTCGTGCGGTGTGGATCAGGTCCGGGTGATAGCCCACGCTCTCGGACTTGTGCAGCAGATAGTACGGGTCCACGCCGATGCAGTGGCCGCCGACCAGCCCCGGCCGGAACGGCAGGAAATTCCACTTGCTGCCGGCGGCGTCCAGTACGTCCTGGGTATCGATGCCCAGCCTGTCGAAGATCAGGGCCAGCTCGTTGACCAGCGCAATGTTGACGTCGCGCTGGATGTTCTCGACCACCTTGGCCGCTTCGGCCACCCGCATCGACGGTGCCGGGAAGGTACCGGCGGCGATGATGCGCTGGTACAGACCATCAATCACCGCGGCAACTTTCGGTGTCGAGCCGGAAGTGATCTTGCGGATGTCGGCCAGGCGCCGCTGGCGGTCGCCGGGGCTGACCCGTTCCGGGCTGTAGCCGCAATAGAAATCTTCGTTGAAGCACAGGCCGGAGCCCTGCTCCAGCAGCGGCACGCACACTTCCTCGGTGGTACCGGGGTAGACCGTGGACTCGTAGATCACCAGGTCGCCGGCGCGAAGATGACTGGCAATCAGCCGTGTCGCCGAACGCAGGGGCTCCAGGTCGGGCTGCTCGTAAGCATCGATCGGGGTCGGCACGGTGACGATGTAGACGTTGCAGGCATCGAGCAGTGCAGGATCGCTGCCGTACTGCAGCAGCTGCGCACTGGCCAGCTCGTCGGATTCCATTTCCAGCGTGTGGTCCTGGCCGTTGCGCAGCTCGGCGATGCGACCGGCATCGATATCGAAACCCAACGTCGGCCACTGCCGGCCAAACGCCACCGCCAACGGCAGGCCGACGTAGCCCAGGCCGATCACCGCAAACAGGGGTGCGCTGGCCGCCGCTACCGGCGCACTCATCGGCACATCCCGCGCAACGGATGCGATCGCACATACGCTGCCATGGCCTCGGCCAACACACTCATCTGCTGCACCACTCCGGAAAACCTGCGCCAGAAAGGCTACAGCCTACCGGCCCCGGCGCCCTGCCGCCAAGGCGGGCTCAGGACCCCAACGCCACCGCGGCCGGTTCCAGTTCGCCGTCGGCGCCGGTCCAGGCCTGCAGCAGGCGCTCGAATCCACCGCTGCCAAGCAGGAAGCCGGGCCACGCGGCGTCGACGATCTGTGCCAGCAGCTCCGGTTCGATCCGCCGCGTGCCCATCGACCAGCGCGGAAATGCGCGCTGCACTACGGGGGCACGGCACAACACTTTCAGCTGCCCGTGGCTGCGCGCATTGAGGATGCGCTGGAACACCGAATCGATGCCGTCCTCCGGGCCCTCGAGATACTGCAGGAAGCGCGCTCCGTCGAACATCAGCACACCGGTGACACCGGCTACACGATTGAATGCCGTGGCGTCGGCCAGCAGGCGGTCAAGATCGGTTGTCTGCAGATCGGCGCGGGCCTCACTGGCATAGGCAATCGCGTGCAGCGACATCAGGTGGCTCCCCCCCCTGGGAACGATGGCAGGGACTATGACATGAATGCGATCGACAGTTAAGCACGCCGCGGCCATGATGCAATCCGGTTGCGGAACCGCAGGTGGGCTACAATCGGCGCCGCGCTGCAGGCCCGGATGGCGAAACTGGTAGACGCATCGGACTTAAAATCCGCCGGGGGCAACCCCATGCCGGTTCGATTCCGGCTCCGGGCACCACACGCACGCAGCACATCCCGCTTTCAGATCGCCCGCGAATAACGTGGTTGCTCGTGCGCGGCACGCAGATACGGGTCAAAGCACATCGCAAGCAACCGCAGCAGCGGTCGCCCGGGTTCACTGGCACGCACCACGCCATCGCGGTATTCGGCCAGGCCGTCTTCCTGCAGCCGCTGTACCGAACGCAGGTCCTCGGCGAAGTACTGCTCGAAATCCACGCCGTGACGCTGCCCCAGCAGCACGCCATCCACCTCGCCCTGGCACATCAGCTGCTGGATCAGTTCCGCGCGCAACTGGTCGTCGGCACTCAACGCCACGCCGCGCCAGACCGGCAGCTGGCCCTGGTCCACCGCGTCCTCCCACGACGGCAGGTCGCGCGGATTCTGGCTGTAGGTGGCACCGATGTGGCTGATCGCACTCACGCCCAGGCCGAGCAGATCGGTATCGGCATGGGTGGTATAGCCCATGAAGTTGCGATGCAGCTGGCCGGCGCGCTGCGCACGCGACAGATCCTCTTCCGGCAACGCAAAGTGATCCATGCCGATGTACTGGTAGCCCGCCGCGGAGAGCTTCTCCACCGCCAGGCCCAGCAGCGCCAGCTTGTCTTCCGGTGACGGCAAGCGGCTTTCGTCGATCTGCTTCTGCGCGCGGAACAGATGCGGCAGATGCGCGTAGCCGTAGACCGCCAGGCGGTCCGGGCGCAGCGCCAGCACCAGCTCGAGGGTGCGACCGAAGCCTTCCAGGCTCTGTCCCGGCAACCCATAGATCAGATCGACGTTGACCGAACGCATGCCGCTGTCGCGGCAGGCACGCAGGATGTCCAGCGTCTGTTGCACGCCCTGCACGCGGTTGATCGATTCCTGCACCTGCGGATCGAAATCCTGTACGCCCAGGCTGGCCCGGTTGAACCCCAGCCGCGCCAGCATGGCGACGTCGCGGGTGTCGATGAAGCGCGGATCGAGTTCGATCGAGAAATCGCGCTGCGGCGAATCACTGAAATCGAAGCGCCGGCGCAACCCTTCCACCAGCGTGGTCATCGCTTCGGCATCGAGGAAGTTCGGCGTACCACCACCCAGGTGCAGCTGGATCACCTCGCGGCCGTCATCGAACTGCGGCGCCAGCAGGTCGGCCTCGGCCAGCACGCGTGAGACGTAGCTGTGGCCACGACCGCGATCACGGGTGATCACCCGGTTGCAGCCGCAGTAGAAGCAGGGACTGGAACAGAACGGCACATGCACGTACAGCGACAGCGCACGGGCCAGCTGGTTGCTGTCGGCGATCGCCTGGCGCAGCGCCGGCGCGTCGAAGCCATCATGGAAATGCGGCGCGGTCGGGTACGAGGTGTAGCGCGGGCCCGGCCGGTCGTGCCGGCGCAGAAGATCGGGGTCGAAGGTCCAGGCCAGGCCACCAGCGGCGGGAGAGAACGTGTCCATGCCGCCAGCATCGCGCCGGGCGGCCTGCGCCGCCTTGACCCAGATCAATCCTTGGCAGGGATGCCCAGCACCGGCAGGCCGACCTGCGGCCAGCGCAGCATCTGGTAGCGCTTCCAGAAGGTGTCACCGATGCGCGCGGCCACGTCGTTGGCCAGCTCCTGCATCGGCGGGTTGTTGCATTCGGCGGTGGTGATCCGGAACAGCACCAGCCAGCGGTCGAACAGGTCCTTGTCCAGCTCGATGGCCATGTGCTTGGACATCGGCGAGCCCTTGAACCGGCGGGTGCCGCGCAACATCGCCGACCAGAAGTCGACCAGCTGCGCCAGGTGCTCGGGCCAATCGTGGACGTGCGCGCCGAACACCGGCCCCAGCCGCTCTTCCTCGCGCACGCGCGCATAGAAGTCGTGAACCAGGCGGGTCACTTCCTGCTCGGTGCACAACTCGGGCGAGGCGACGGGGAGGACAGGCGGCGGTGTTGCGTTCATCGGGGTACCCAAAGCGTGCCGGCAGTGTGCCGCAGCCGGCCATCACCACCGTTGATCCAGATCAATGTCGGCGCAGTCCGCTGCGCCTAGGCTGGCACGCTTGCAGGAAGCATGCCCTGCGGATGCGGCGCCGACCCTGGCGAAGTATACGCGCCGCCCACTTTTCGATCCGGGACAGCATGAACAGACCTTCTCCCAACCGCCGCCAGCGGCTGATCCAGCAGTGGGGCGCCATCCTCTGGCCCAGCTTCATCGCCGCCGGCGTGGCCAGCGTAGTGTTCTTCGCCTTCGTCGATCCATTGCGCCTGCAGGCCATCAGTTTCCCGGGCACCGCAATCAGCCGCGAACTGGGTTACACGGCGGGATTCTTCATGTTCTGGTCGGTGACGGCACTGTCCAGCGCGGTCACCTGGTACCTGCAGCGGCCCATGCCGAGCGATGACGACGACGAGCTGCCGCTGGGATGAGCACGTCATGTACCCGGACTCCCCGTCCCTGGCACTGGCGCGGCACGCTCAGCGCCGCCCTGCTGGCGCTGTTCTACGCACTGCCGTGGCTGCGCTGGGAGGGCCGCCAGGCGCTGCTGCTGGACATCAACGCGCGGCGATTCGACCTGTTCGGCTGGACCCTGTGGCCCGGCGACGTCGGCGTACTGATCGGCCTGCTGGCGGTACTGGCCGTCGGCCTGGCGCTGCTTACCCACCTCGCCGGACGCATCTGGTGCGGCCATGCCTGCCCGCAGACGCTGTGGCGGCGCGCCTTCGACTGGATCGCCCGCAGCGCGGCCCGCATGCTGCCGGCACCTGCTGTACGCCCGGTCACCCAGCTGGCCTGGGGGCTGCTGTCAGTGTGGACCGGCATTACCTTCGTCGGCCTGTTCAGCCCGATCACCGGCTTGCTGGCCGCCGCGCCAAACGCTGGCTGGAGCGGCTGGGAAACGTTCTGGGTACTGTTCTATTCCGCTGCCACCTGGGGAAACGCCGGTTTCCTGCGCGAGCAGGTCTGCCGTTCGCTGTGCCCGTTCGCACGCATGCAGCCACTGCTGACCGATCCGCATACGCCGCGCATGCTGTACGACGCCCGTCGCGGTGAGCCGCGCGGGCCACGTCCATCCGGGCTCGGCGGGGTGCTGGGCCGTGGCCGCGGCCTGCTCGACCCGACCACTGCGCAGGACTACGTATTCCGCGCCGCGCATCCGCTGCTGGCTGGACCGATGCCGACCTTCAGCGCCGACCGTCTGGGTGATTGCACCGATTGCGCGGCCTGCGTCATTGCCTGCCCGATGCAACTGGACATCCGACAGGGACCGCAAGCCGATTGCCTGGCCTGCGGTGCCTGCCTGGAGGCCTGCGCACAACAGCAGCACCGGGCCGGTTTCGGTCCGGCGCTGGTGCGCTACTGCAGTCCGCAGGCAATGGCCGGACAACCGAAGCGCCTGTGGCGACCCCGGACGTTGGCGCTGCTGTCCTTGTTGCTGGCGCTGCTTGCCTGCGGCGCCTGGCGCCTGCTCTGAATCAACGCGACCCGCTGGCGTGCGGCGGCACAAGCTGCGCACGCCGGACGATGCCCAGCTGTTCGATGATCAGCGCCATTTCGTTGGTGACTTCGGTACGCTCGGTCCCCTGCGGGACCAGACGGTCCAGCACCTGCTGGTAGGTATCCCAGAACGCCGGACCGCATCCGTGTTTGTGGTAACTGGCTTCCAGTTCGCGGCGTACCCGTTCAGCCAAGCCATGCATGCCGTATTCCATACGACCTCCGTTGGACTTGTTCTGCATTGTTGACGGTCTACCGACTCACTTGCGTGCTACTGAAAGACTCCCAGGCTTCACGCTTGGTTGACTCCAATTAGTCATAGATTTCACGACAGGTCAATTACATGCAGCGACTTTCGTGATTGAAATTATTAATCGTTCACGAAACTACATACGGGACCCCGGGGCCCCCGGATGGGGTGAAGCCGACAGGCCGCGGGAACCATGGACCGATGACTCCAGTAGATGGCGCCGATTGTGACCCTCAGATCGATCGATCTTGCCTATTTTGCTAAGCATACTTAGCAAATTGCGCTTAGCGTGCTAAATGCGACAAAAGGCGGCGCAAGTCAGATGGATTCGCCCGCCGACGCTTCTGTCGTGGGGAACAGGTTCGGATAGCGCTGATGCAGGATGTACTGCCGCAGGGCCGGAATCGGGAAATCCTTCGGCCATTGCGACACTGCGGAACGGCTGATGCCAAAGAAGCGGGCCAGTTCGGCATCGGTCTGGAATCCCAGCCGGGTGCGCACCTGCCGCTTGCTCCAGAATTCGGTCACGGTCGGTCCTTCTGTTAACCAGACTGATTCTTGCGACAAGGCTTCTTCGCAATCCACGCGTTAAGCTGGCTTGCATAGATGAATACTCTCGGCCAACGACTCGCGGCAGCCATGAAGAAAGCCGGGCACCCACGCCCGGCCGATCTGGCACGCGCCGCCAAATCAACGACAGCAACCATCAGCAACTGGCTCAACGACCACGTGAGCGCCTCGCACGTGAAAGCCGAACAGCTGTTCCGCATCGCCGATGCGGCCAAGCTGGACGCACGCGAGCTGCTGTACGGGGTCAGCGGGCTCGGCGTCGGTGAGCCTGGCAGTGCCTACATCCCCAGCCAGGCCCATCTGGATGTCTGGCAGGACGCCTACGAGCTGGTCAGTCACCTGGTGGCCGAGAACGGGCTGGAGATCGACCATCGCCGCCATGCCGCGTTGGATCTGCTCGCGTTCGAACTGCTGATGGATGGCTTCAGCCGCAGCAAGGTCGCCCGCGTGCTGACGACCTCGATGACGTGAATGCACCGCCGCTGGTAGCATGGACCGCGATGGGGATGGGGCTCCCCCGATAACCGCCTGAGAAGGCTGATGGCTCCTGCCAGGACGAACCCGGTGTTCGTCGACGGCAGGTCGTGCCTGCCCTCGGCGTTCGCCATTGACCCTGCGAACCCGCATTCGAGGCACGCCATGCAAACACTGAACAATTATTTCCTGGTCTTCGTCGGAGGCGGCATCGGTGCCTGCCTGCGCCATGCCTGCAACCTGATCGGCGCGCGGGTGGCCGTCGGCAGTCCCTGGCCCTGGTCGACCTTCCTGATCAACGTCAGCGGCGCCCTGCTGATGGGCGTGGTGGTCGAGGTCTTCGCGATGCGCAATGGCGCCTCGCCGCAGCTGCGCCTGCTGCTGGCCACCGGCATCCTCGGCGGCTACACCACGTTTTCCACCTATGCGCTGGAGATCGGCCTGCTGCTGCAGCGTGGCCAGCATGGGCTGGCGGCACTGTATGCCGGCGGCTCGGTGGCACTGGGCCTGGCCGGCCTGTTCGGTGGGATGAAGCTGGCCCGGCTGGTGCTCGGCTGACGCTCAGGCCGCACTGGCACGGGCCTGTCCCCGCCATTCCCGCGGCGACTGCCCGGTGTGCGCCTTGAACGCGCGCGACAGCGCCGCTTCGCTGCCATAGCCCACATCATCGGCAATCCGCTTCAGCGGCCGCCCCTGGCGCAGTGCCTGCTGCGCCAACCCCACCCGCCAGCCCTGCAGGTACTGGCCCGGCGTGGTGCCCATCGCCTCGCGGAAGCTGGCGGCGAACACGCTGCGTGACATGCCGGCCACTTCGGCCAGGTCCTCCAGCGTCCACGCCTGCGCCGGCGCTTCATGCATCGCCACCAGCGCCAACCGCAGCCGCGGATGACCCAGCCCGGCGAACAGGCCGCCACGCATCTCGCCGCCTTCCATCAGCTGGCGCAGCACCTGGATCATCACCACCTCGAACAGCCGGTTGACCATCGCCGCCCGCCCGCAACGCTGCTCGAACGCTTCTTCGAACAGCAGTTCCAGCGCCGCGTTGCCGCCATACAGATCGGCCAGCGGCAGGCAGATGAAATCCGGCAGTGCCGCGCTGATCGGATTGAGCGGGCCACCTTCGAAATGCAGGTTGGCGCAGGCCATGTCGGCGCCGTGCTGCGGGTCGGTACTGAAGCGGTGCGGCATCGGCCGCGGATACAGCAGCAGGCTGGGCACCTCGACCTGCACAGTCTGCTGGCCATGACTGACCTGCAGCGGGCCGCGCCGCACCAGATGCAACTGGCCGGCCTCATCCTCCCCCTGCAGGGTGTTGATGCCGCACAGCGCGCCGGCATGGAACACCGAGGCGGTGACCGCGAAGCGTTCGAGCAGGATGGCGAGACGATCGACCATGACGGGACTCCGGGTCAAGCGAGGCGAGCTCAATGCGACAGATCGTATCGGAATCGCCACCTTAATGGTCGACTGAACGGCGCCCTCTCCGCGCCCTCAAGCATCTTGTGCATGACGGATCACCACGAAGCCCTCCTCCGGCGCAGGTGCCACGAAGTGGCGGGTGATCTGATCGAAGGCTTCGTCGCTGGCCTGGAACGGGTGCTCGCCGCGCGCGTTGCGGGCATGCAGCCGCGCCTTGCAGATGGCGTCGGCAACATCGAGAAAATGCAGCTGGTGGGCAACACCGGCCGACTCGAACAGTTCTCGGCCCCATGCACGGGCGGCCCGCGTATTGAACGGAACGTCGAGCACGACCGAAACGCCGACCTGCAGGATTGCGCATACATGCTGCATCAGCGCTCCGCGCAGCGCGGCCGCGCGCTGCAGGTAATCGGCAACGGAGTGGATCTGGTCGGGATACAGCGCGGCCAGCCAGGCGTCCTCGCTGATCAGCACATGACGTGGCTGCGCCGCCAGCTGCTGCGACAGGGTGGATTTGCCGGCACCGATCTTGCCGCACACCAGGTGCAGGGTCGGCGCATTGTCGGTCGATGAAAGATGATGCATCTGCGTTCTCCTTGATGGATTCCAGTACCCGGGAGAGCGCCGCATGCAACCCGCCTTCCCGGGCGGGTTGCATGGCCGTGGCGACCGCGCGCTATCCCGCCTTCCCGTGGGGAATGCGGATAATCGACGCGGTGCTGTGCAGGACCATGCCACCAGCGTAGAGCGCAGCCTGGCCGGCGGGCAATCCCCTGCGGCAGTGCAGCGCGCGCAAGGTTTTGCGGGGATCTATGCTCGGCGCCATTCCCGCATGGAATGACCACGATGCGACCCTTGCTTCGATGCGCCCTCGCCCTCGGCCTTCTGCTGCCTGCGGCATCGCTGCTGGCCGCGCCACCCACGGCACCACGCATGCTCAGCGGCGAGCTGCAGGGCGCCCCCTGGCGGCTGGACGTGCCGGCTGACTGGAACGGCGACCTGGTGATGCTGGCGCACGGCTACGAGCCGGTGGGCGTGCCACGCACTACGCCGATGACCGCCAATGACAGCACCGCAACGCTGCTGTCCGCAGGCTACGCCGTCGCGCAGAGTGCCTACGCCAGCCAGGGCTGGGCAGTGGCCGATGCGATCACCGACATGGAGCGCCTGCGCCAGCACGCGCTGGGCGAACTCAAGCGCGTGCGCCACACCTGGCTGCTCGGATTCTCGATGGGCGGCGCGGTGACACTCGCCAGCCTCGAGCGCTTCCCGCAGCACTACACCGGCGGCGTCTCGCTGTGCGGTGCCAATCTCAGTGGCGAACAGATCGCCGCAGATCTGCTGACCACGCTGGTCGCCTTCGATTACTTTTTCCCCAACGCTGCAGGCCTGCCGGCCACCGGACTGGCTTCGCATGAAGCGGCCGTGCTGCCGCAGGGAGTGCTCTATCAGGGCATCGCCGACGCGCTGCAACGGAATCCCCAGCATGCCGACATGCTCGCCAAGCGACTGCAGGTCGCTCCGGATGCACTGGCCGGGACAATCAGCCTGCACACGCTGGTCCTGCATGAACTGGCCACGCGCAGCGGTGGCATGCCGGCCGGCAACCTTGGTGTGGTGTACAGCGGATTCGGTGACGACGCCGCGTTCAATGCCGGAGTGCAGCGCATCGCTCCCGTGCCTGCGGCACAGGCCGATGTCCGCGCGAAGCTGGCACTGAGCGGCGCGTTGAAGCGACCGCTGGTGGTCCAGTTCAACAACAACGATCCCACCATCGTGCCGCACATGCAGGCGATGTATCCGCAGATGGCCGCACAGGGCGGCGCGCGACCATTGCCGCGCGTGCTCCCGCCGGTGGGCGAAGGGCATTGTGGCTTCTCTGAAGCACAGGTTGTCGACGCCTTGAAGGCAATCCAGCGTTGAGCTCAACGTGTCGCAGCGCATCAGGGGCGCACCATAAGGACTGCTATGGTGGCCGGGCCCATTGACGGGCACACAAAGGACTGACGTGATGATCAAGACGACCTTGAAGACCGTGATGTTCCTTGGCATGGCCGTGACCGGGCTGGCCTTCGCCGCAGGCCCCTGTGAATTCTGCAGCCAGCAGTACGAATATTGTCTGCGCGCGACCTCAGGCCCACTGGCCAAGACACCCGCAGAATGCCTGGCCCAGTACAAGATGTGCCGCGAAATGGATTGCCAGTCCTCCTGACCGGCATCCGGCCGGCTCCTGCGGGAGCCGGCTCAGCCGGCCACGCTGCCAAACGCTTACGATGCAGGGACCCGCGCAGCATCTGCCGCCGCCCCTCCCTGCTGACACAACGCATACGATGGCCTTCTTCGAACGACTGAGCGACACCCGCTACCTGCCGACCGAACACACGGGCGGCGCCTGGAACATCCGCGAACAACACATCGCACCTGCGATCGGGCTGCTGGCGCACCACCTGGAACGCGACGCCGCAGCGCGTGGGCACGGTTTTCTGATCGCGCGCCTGTCCTACGACATCCTCGGCACCATTCCGATCGAAGCGATGGAGGCCCACGTACAGGTGCTGCGCGGTGGTCGCACCATCGAACTGGTCGAAGCCACGCTGCGCCATGACGATCGCCCGGCGCTGCGCGTGCGTGCATGGCTGATGCGCCCGAACGATACGCAGGCCATCGCCGGCACGCCGATCACCGGCATTGCTCCGCCGGAATCAATGCCCGCGTGGGACCCAGGTACGGTCTGGCCAGGTGGTTTCATCAAGAGCGTGGAGATCCGCCGACATGATCAGGGGCCCGGCCGTGCCACCTACTGGGCGCGCGCGAAGCACGCGCTGCTGGACGGCGAGCCGGTCAGTCCGCTGGCCCGTGCCGCCACCCTGTTCGATCTGTCCAATGGCATGGCCGTGCGCGCCGATCCGAAGGAGGTCGCCTTCCCCAACCTCGATCTGACCGCGCACCTGTTCGGCATGCCCGAAGGCGAGTGGCTGGGCTTCGACACGTCGGTGTCGTTTGGCCACCAGGGTCTCGGCTTGACCAGCACCGTGCTGCACGATGCGCGCGGTCCGATCGGCATGCTCGGCCAGGCACTGACCGTACGCCCGTGACCCCAAAGGGCGGCGTCAGCCGCCCAGCGTACCCATGGTGAAGGTGTAGCCGGAGCTCATCAGGAATTCGCGCATGCGCATCTCCGCGCGCCGCGGTGAGGCGAGGTTGGCCGGTGCATACAGCGCGTAGACCACGCCCGCGCCTTCGATGGCTTCACGCCGCACGCCACAGTGGCGGGTCTCCGAAGCAATCACCCATCCATCCTTCAGCCGATCCGGTCCGATCGACTGGCCGTTCATCAGGCGGAACGTCAGCCAACGTACTTCCACAGAAGATTTGCTCATTGCCGGCATACCGCCAGCGTGCCGCGATCGTTCATGTCCTTGCTCGCCATTGCAGCTCCCTAAGACTTGGAACTCGACCATAGCGCCTTGCCATGTCGTGGGCGAATGAGACTGGAGGGGCCCTTATGTCGCCAGGCCGAACCGCGTCCACAGCGCTTCGCGCCCCGGCTGCGTCAGGCGCAGTTCGCGTCGACCCTCAACCCGCCGAAGCCAATCGTTCTTCACGAAGCTGTCCAGCATCGCCTCGCCGACCAGTCCAGCCAGATGCGGGCGCCGCTCGGTGCAGTCCAGGCATCCTCGGCAGTAGCGCGCAGGCTTGACCGTCACGGGAAGCCGCAGCAGCTCTGCCAGCGGCTGGCCGAGCTCCTGCAGGAACGCTGCGCCCTCCACACTCACTTGCCAATGCGCCTGGTGCGGGACCAGGTGTCCTGCCTGCAACAAGCGGTCGGTGATCGCCACCGCATGCACACCGGCCAGATGCCGGTAGCAGGAACGCGCCTGGCGCAACGCCGGCATGCTGCGTGATGCCTCAGCGGTGCAGGACGGCGTGCGGTCCGCAACGCGCAGGATGCCCTCCAGCATGTCGGCGACTTCGTGCGAGGCCAGCCGGTGATAGCGATGGCGCCCCTGCGCGACAGCGACCAGCAGGTCGCCCTCGACCAGCCTGCGCAGATGCGTGCTCGCCGTCTGCGGTGTTACCCCAGCCACGCGTGCCAGCTCCGTCGCGGTATACGCACGCCCATCCATCAACTGCAGCAGCATGGATGCGCGCGCCTGGTCGCCAACCAGGGCACCGACGCTGACAAGGGAACCGGAGGTGTGGACCATGCCCGCATTGTGGCACGCCGTTGCAGGCCGACAGTTCGATGCAGGCCGAAGCGTCGGCACCCGCTGCCACGGCACAGTGGCCACCCCGATAGTGCAAGGCCTGCCGTGAAAACCGCTCCGATTCCCCGCCGCCGCATCACCCCTTCGGTCCTGTACCCGGGCACGCCTGTGTTGCTGATGACCACGCTGAACGACGACGGCAGCAGCAACATCAGTCCGTTGTCTTCGTTCTGGGCCCTGGGCAACCGGGTAGTGCTGGGCCTCGGCGTGCAGGGTCAGGGCTATCGCAACCTGCAGCTGCGCAACGAGTGCGTACTGAACTTCCCATCCTCCGCGCAGGCCGCACAGGTCGAGGCCATCGCGCGCGCGACAGGCTGCGACCCGGTGCCCACTGCCAAACAGGCGATGGGCTACGTGCACGTCCGCGACAAGTTCGCGCTGGGGGGCTTCAGTGCGGTCGCCTCGACGCACGTCGCGCCAGAGGCGATTGCCGAGTGCCCGCTGCAGGTGGAAGTCAGCGAGATGGCGATGCACCCGCCCGGCGAGGATGACGGTCAGGGCTTCGTGATCGTCGAAGGACGGATCCGTTGCGTGCATGCGCACGAAGCGATCACCGTGGCTGGCACCCAGCACATCGATGTCGCCCACTGGAAACCGTTGATCTATCTGTTCCGCCACTACCTGAGCGTGGGTGAACCAGTCGGGCGCAACTTCCGCGCGCAGACGCCGGTCCACGATCCGGCGTAGAGCGGGTGATTCAAGGTGCCGGCGATGGTGGGTGGCTGGTCACTGAAATCCAGTACGACACCATGTCCACATAGCGGCCGTCGCGCTTCACCGCGCGCGGCTCGACGCCGGATTCGGTGAAACCCAGCGATTCATACAGCGCTCGCGCGGCGGCGTTGTCCGCCAGCACCGTGAGAGTGAGCGATTCGATGCCTTCCGCGCGCGCAGCCGCGAACGCGGCAAGAAGAAGCTGACGGGCGATACCCTGGCCTCGATGGCCAGCACCCACATGGACACTGTGCACTTCCGCCGTATGCCGTCGCGCCATCCGCACCGGGCGTACGTAACGCAGGAAACCCACCAGCATGCCGTCCACGAACGTGCCGAAGTAGCGCGTACCAGGATCGCCAAGCTGGGCGCGCATCACGTCCGCCGAGTCATTCTGCGCCTCGGCCAGCGTGGACAGGAACGCCGCAGGCGACTCGCGAAGGGCCTGCAACCGTGCTTGCCAGAGAATATCGGCGTCGTCAGCGCCGAGTTGCCGGAGAAGCATGCGACACACCTGTGAGCTTGTTGATGCACAGGTGCCCAGCCTAGCGCGGGTTCGCCTGATACGGCGTGCATGCAAGAATGAAGACAGCTCCTTCTTCACTCTCCGCCATGACTGAACTTCAGATTCCCCGCGTTGGATGCGGCGCCGTCGTCCGTGATGCCGACGGCCGCATCCTGCTGATCCAGCGCGGACGCGATCCGGAGCGCGGGCACTGGGGCCTGCCCGGCGGCAAAGTCGACTGGATGGAAACGGTGGAGGCTGCCGTGGTCCGCGAAACTCGCGAGGAGACGGCGTTGGAAGTGACGCTGCTGCGCCTGCTGTGCGTGGCCGATCATTTCGAGCCGGCGCTTGCGCAGCACTGGGTCGCGCCGATCTTCGAGGCTCGGGCACCTGCCGGTGCCGAGGCCTCCATCCAGGAGCCGGGTGTGCAGACCGGCCTGGGCTGGTTCGCGCGGGATGCCCTGCCCCAGCCGCTGACCCAGGCCACGGTGCAGGCGCTGGCCAGGCTGTAGCGGATATCGATCCGGACGCAGGTTAGCTGGCATCCAGACAAACAAAAAAGCCCTGACCGGAGTCAGGGCTTTTCAATTGGAGGCCTCAAGCGGAATCGAACCGCTGTAAACGGATTTGCAATCCGGTGCATAGCCACTCTGCCATGAGGCCAACGTACTGCGCGCCAGGAACGGAGCCCTGACAAGACAAAACCCCATGATGGGGCCTGTCGGAACATGGAGCGGGAAACGAGTCATGCACTAGAGCGCTAAGTCTCTGTTTCCCAATCACTTTCTCCACTGTGGTGATCAGCGAAGAACTCAATTATAGCCTTGTTTTTCGCCCTCGGCAACAAAGTTCATCCAACCACTTCCACCAGCGTCCAAGGATGATCCATCCACCCGTCGTTACGCCTGATGCGTCCAGCTGCTGAGCGGGTTCGCTATCGAACTCCAACTTGCGACGATCATGACTTGCGCTCGCTCCGCAGGCAGCGCGGGGTGGTGTCGCGTGGACTACCTGGCACCTGGACGGCTGTAGGACACAACCGCCGGCATCGGAACACCGCAAGTACTCATCTTTACATCGCTGCGGCTAACTTCGCCGGAGCGCAACGCGGCGCCAGTGTAGTGGCAGCCAGCCTCAACGAAGGCGTGCAGCAATCCGGTTCATCTGCTCGATCTCCGCGCGCTGGCCATCGGAAATCGCTTGGCATAGGTTGACGAGTTCCGGATCTGAGAGCTGCGCCTCGCGGCACATGAGGATCGCTCCCGAATGGTGCGGGACCATAGACGCGATGAACTGTCGATCGCCGATTCCGGTTTGAGCACGGGTAGCGGCAAAAGAACCGAGTGTGAGAACGGCAAACAAGCCGTACAGCACGAGATTGAGCCGCCGGTTTGGAAACATGCCGGGCATTGTCGCTAGCATGAAGATGCCCATTGGCGCCCACATAGTGACCGCCATGTAGAGCATGTTGAGATTGTTTCTGAAGTCCCTGGCGCCGTCGATCATGCTGAACATTACGAAGTACATGACGACGAGGCCCAACACCATGTTCACCCAGAACTTGGCGTATGGTCGGCCGTGCTTACCCATCTGACCGGATGTGTGATGTTGATGTTCATGGGAATGTTCAGCCATCTCCGTCTCCTATGTGCTGGGGCAACCTGGCAGGGTCACTGGTACTGCGGCAGATACTTTGTCGATATATCAGCATGTGGAGCGATGCATCACTAACCGCTGATTTCCAGTCCCCAACTGGACGTAGGGGCGTCGAACGCTTCAACTCGCTGGTCTTGAACCGTCTGGATATCAGACCATACCAAATCGGTCTTGATGGGCTTTGCGCCACCTATGACGCTGGTACCGTGAGCGCCAATATCGAGCTTGCGTCCTCATCGCTCGATGGGCCGGCAACTGATCGATTCTTGCATATCAAGCAAGACAAGGCCACCTGCGGCGGACGCCAATGGCCTCCTCCGCCTTCGCTTAGGGCATCGCCTCAAGCGTCCGTCGCAGGCCATAACGACACAACAGCCCTTGGGCAAGAAAGGAGCCGGTGATGTAGCGCACCCGAAAGGAGACGAAGACATGCACAAGGACATTTCAACATCAAAGGTGTTCTATCGTCCCATCGAGGCGGCCATCCGATGGGCTGGGTTGCTGCGGTATCTCCCGATGATCCTGGCCACGATCGCGTCACCGCGTGTCCTGCCTCGGTCGCTGAACTGCCCTCGATGGAATGAGTGCCGGCTGCACTCGGAACGTATCTATGACGGCATCCTCAACGGAGAGCTGCCCTACGGCAAGAACGGGATCACGCTCAATGATCCGAACCTGCTCAATTCTCTGGATCTGACTGTTCGCCATGTCGATCTAAAACGCTGGATGCGCACCCACTATCCCGAGCACCGGCCAGGATTTCTGTTCAGCCGTGGCGAACGCATGGCGCATCCTTTCATCACCATGGAAACAGGACAGGCGATCCTCGTGGAGCGGCTGGCCCTTCAGGCCGCGCTTGAACAAGCCCGACGTGAGATGCGAGAACTGCAGGAGCAGCACGACACGCTACTCAAGCAATCCTCGGTGCTGTTGGCATCCAAGCAATGCGAGATCAGCGAACGGGCGGAAACGACCTATCTCAACATCATTGGAGGGATGTTGACGCTGATGCTGAGCCAGTCGCCTTCAGGCGTGCCCTATTCCAGCTTCAAAACGCAGGAGGCCCTTGTCTCTGCATTGGTCGCCCACTACGGCGGCACCATGGGCATCACTGAGCGCACCTTAAACGGAAAGTTCGCCAACGCTAAGAGGTACGTTCGTAGCGCAAGCGCATGAGGTTATCCAGCTTGTATGTGCAATCGCGGAGATTGCATTTGCAATGTCTTTCCGCAGCCAGGTCTATTGAATAGAGGTCACGCCAACAAACGCCACCGAGCGTTCAGGAGTGACCGCCATGTCGCAGACCCCTGTACTCCCGCCGAACGAGCGCCGCATCCTGCGGCTCGATGAAGTCGAAGCGAAGTCCGGCTTCAAACGCGCCCACATCTACAACCTGATGAAGAAGCGCCAGTTCCCTCAGGCGCTGCGCCTGGGCGTGCGCGCTGTCGGCTGGGATTCGATCGAAATCGACCAGTGGATCGCCGAGCGCCTCAACCACCGGACCTGACCCGCTCTCCCGCGGACTTCCCATTCCCAGCCGGAGAGCGCCATGCAGGTCGTGTCCATCATTTCAACGAAGGGCGGCGTCGGCAAGACCACGACGGCCGCCAACCTGGGCGGGCTCGCCGCGGACGCGGGCCTGCGCGTGCTGCTGCTCGATCTCGACGTGCAGCCCACCTTGTCCTCCTACTACGAACTGACCCAGCGCGCGCCGGGCGGCATCTATGAGCTGTTGGCCTTCAACGAGCGCGACCTTGGCCAGCTCGTGTCCCGCACGATCATCGCGGGCCTGGACCTGGTGCTGTCCGACGACCACCGGGGCGAGCTGAACACGTTGTTGCTGCATGCGCCGGATGGCCGCCTGCGGTTGCGGCATCTGCTGCCAGCACTTGCTCCCCTCTACGACCTGGTGCTGATCGACACCCAGGGCGCGCGTTCCGTGCTGCTGGAGATGGCGGTGCTCGCCTCCGATCTCGCGCTGTCGCCCGTCACGCCGGAGATCCTCGCGGCACGCGAGCTGCGGCGCGGCACCATGCAGTTGCTCGAAGACATTGCGCCGTACCGGCACCTGGGCATCGAACCGCCGCCGCTGCACTTGCTCATCAACCGCGTCCACCCGGTGTCCGCCAACGCACGGCTGATCCAGCAGGCCTTGCGCGACCTGTTCCAGGACAGCGCCGGCATCCGCGTGCTCGCCACCGACGTGCCGGCCATAGAAGCGTATCCACGTGCCGCAACGCGCGGCCTGCCGGTGCATCGGGTCGAGCACCGCCAGCCGCCCGGCAGAGTCGCCCCTGCCGCGCTCGACACGATGCGCGCGCTCGCCAGCGAGTTGTTCCCGCAATGGCAGGACCGACTGGCTCAAGTATCCGGCCGCCCGCAGCGACCTCTTGATCCTGGGAGGCCCCATGGCGAACGCACATGAGCTGGCCCGCGGCCACAAGCGGCTGCGCGCCCTGATCGAGTTCGCGGTCGGTGAGGGCTGGCACGTCAAGCGCACGCCGGGCGGGCACCTCAAGTTCACCAAGGCCGGCTGCGCGGCGATCTACACGAGTTCGACAGCGAGTGACCACCGGGCCGAATTGAACGCCCGTGCGCAGATCCGCCGCGCCGAGCGAGAGGCCCGCATGGCGCCGGCCGGCGGTCGTGGGGACTGCGAGGGGTGCGGCCATGGCTGACATGACCTCGCAGGACATGGCAGGCAAGCTGCTCGCGGCCGGCTTCGAGCGCAGCGGCCCAGCGGCTACGGCCTTGAGCGACCCGATCGCGGACACGCCCATGGTCGTGACGCTGGACCAGTTGCGGCCCTACGACCATGACCCGCGCATGAAGCGCAACCCGGCTTACGAGGAAATCAAGGCATCCATCCGCGAGCGCGGCCTGGACGCGGCGCCGGCCATCACGCGCAGGCCCGGCGAGGACCACTACATCATCCGCAACGGCGGCAACACGCGACTGGCGATCCTGCGCGAACTCTGGTCGGAGACCAAGGAAGAACGCTTCTTCCGCATATCGTGCCTGTTCCGACCATGGCCGGAGCGCGGTGAAATCGTCGCGCTGACCGGGCATCTTGCCGAGAACGAACTGCGCGGCGGCCTCACGTTCATCGAGCGCGCGCTCGGCGTCGAGAAAGCACGGGAGTTCTACGAGCAGGAGAGCGGCGCCGCCCTGAGCCAGTCGGAACTGGCCCGCCGCCTGGCGGCCGATGGCTTCCCCGTCCAGCGGTCGCACATCACCCGCATGGCCGACGCGGTGCGCTACCTGCTGCCCGCCATTCCCACTGTGCTCTATGGCGGCCTGGGGCGCCACCAGGTCGAGCGGCTGTCGGTCATGCGCACGGCCTGCAAACGCACCTGGGAGCACTACGCCAAGGACCGTTCGCTGCCGCTGGACTTCGACAGTTTCTTTCAGGAGGTGCTGGCGCAGTTCGACACGCAGGGCGACGAGTTCGCGCCGCAGCGCGTGCAAGACGAGCTGATCGGCCAGATGTCCGAGCTGCTGGGCATCGGCTACGACGTGCTGGCGCTGGACCTGACCGAATCGGAAAGCCGCCACCGGGCGCTGGTCAGTGACCCGACGCCACCTGCGGCGCAGCCGGCGTTGCCTTCGCCCACCGCCGGCACGCCGACTCCGCCGGGCGCAGCATCGTCCATCGCCACGCCTGCAGCGGCGGCCGGTCCTCCACCCGCCAGCCCTCCGGCGTCCGAGCCCACCTTGCGCCACGACGACACGGCGGTTGGCGAAGCGGCCACGGGAAGCCAGCCGGCCGCACCGGGCGATCTGCTTCGCGAGCACATCGTCTCGCCAGCACCGACGACAGAACGGCTCCAATCGATCCAGCGCATGGTCGCCGACCAGTTGGGCGATGCGCTGCCGCCCGACTTCTCGGCGAGCGTGCTGCAGTCCATCCCGGTGCAACTCGGCGGACTCTATCCGATCTCCGACGTCTGGTACATCGACGCCGGCCTGGACACGCCCGATCGGCTGCGCATCCACATCGCGCAGTTCGCGCGCGAGATCGCCGGGGAGGCAGGCCTGGACGAGTGCATCGAGGATCGCGCCGATGGCATCGGGTTTGCGTGCCGCGCCCGCGGCCAAGCCCCGTCGCCGCTCGGCCGCGCGGTGCTGACGCTGCTCACTTCCCTGACGGGTCAGCCCGTCGCCGAAGCGGGCCTGGACGGCGCGCAGCTCGCCGCCGACCTGCCGACCCTGTTGCACGGCCAGAGCCAAGGCCATGGCAGCGGCGCAAGGCGCTTGAGCGACACGGCGTTGGTCAAGCTCTTTCGGCTGCTGCGCCTCGCCCGGCGTCTGCTGGACCTGGAAGCCGGCACCACGGCGCCCGGGACGTGAGCGAGGGAGGCCGCATGTCCACATCGCATCCGCTCAACCAGGCCGTGATTGCCCAGGCGCTGTATGACCTTCGCAACGGCCAACTGCGCCGCTGCAAGGCCATGGGCTTCGGCGAGGCCGAGCTGGATGCGCTCAAGCACCCCGCGCTGATCAGCGTGCTGGCCAACGCCAGCGTCTCGTGGTGCTCGGTCACGGTCAACCGCGAAGTGCTGCAGCGCCTGCTCAACCAGGCACAGGACGTGGAGAAGGAAATCGCCACGGTCGATCGCATGCTGCGGCTGGGGGCCAGCACGGAGATGGTCAGCCGCTTCTATGGCCTGACCCATCAGGAAGTCGCCCTGCGGCGGGAGATCCTCGGCCTGCCCAAGCGCAAGGGGCGCCACCCCGTCCTGGACGAGACCCAGGACACCGAACTGTGGCGGCAATGGAAAGCCGTGACCAGCAGCAGGAACGTCGATCTGGAGGACGAGACCTCGATTCTCGATGCGGCCATGGACCTGGCCGAGGGCATGTCGCTGCCGCTCTCGGTGGTCTGGGCCGCGATCAGGAACTGGGTCGATCAGGGATTGGGCTAGGCCATGGCCGTGGACGACACCGCCCCACGAGCCCAGCGCCCTGGCCCCATCGCACTCGCCGACCTGTTCGACGCTGCGCTGAAGGACCTCGCGCCCAAGTCCAGCTCTGGCGCTCCCGCGTCCCTGCCTGCTCCAACGCCCACGCCTCCTACGTCCGGCGACGCCTTCCTGTTCAGTGGCAATCGGCACGGGAGCGTGCCGCGGCGGCTGTTCCTCGACCGCCGCCTGACACCGCTGGAGCGCAACGCCTGGCAGGTGTTCCGATTGATGCTCAACGACGATGGCGTCACGGCATTTCCCACCTATGAGCAGTTGCGCCCCTGGCTGGCGTCGATGCCCTGCGCAGGCCAGGCCTCCCATGAGACCGTGGCGCGGGCGCTGACGCTGCTGCGCCTGACGCGCTGGCTGAGCCTCGTGCGACGACGGCGCGACCCCAAGACCGGTCGCATCCTCGGCAACCTCTACGTCCTGCACGACGAACCGCTGACGCCGTTCGAGGCGATGCAACTCGACGCCGACTACCTGGCCCTGGTCAGCCAGTCGCTGGGGCATTCGGCCAAGGCCGTCCAGGTGGTGGGACTCAACACCCTCCAGGAGATCGCGGACGACCCGATGCTGTCCGGACGCACCTTGCCGTCGCGGCTGCAAGTGCTCGCCGAGCGCCTGGCCGACCAGGGCATCACCGCCTCCGAAAGTTATCCACAGGAGGATGCGGTCCACGATTCCGAAGAAGGGCCCGCGAGCCTTCTTCGGAATGGCGATCGCCCATCTTCGGAATCCGAAGCAGGGCCGAAACCCGCGCCAGACGGCGCTCTTCGGAATTCGAAGCAGGACCGTACAGTACGTAGTAGTCGTATTGATGAAGTACGTACTACCGCGCAGGCGCGTGCGCTGGGCGACCTGCAATGGCCCAAGCGCTTCGCGGAACTGAAGGCGGAACAGCAGGCCGGAGCCAAGATGGCGTTGCAGCAGGTGGACGCTGCCCTGCGGCAGGCCGTGCTGGACGAATGGGCCGCACGGTGCGGCAAGCATGGCATCCGCAACCCCGCCGGTTATCTGTTCGGCATCATCCAGCGCGCCATGCGCGGCGAGTTCAATGCCTGGGCCAAGCAGACCGGCCCGGCACCGCCAACACCATCGGCGGCGCGAGCGCCACCAACCGAGCCGCCGCGCAACGTCGTGCCGCCCGAGGTGGCCCGGCAGCACATCGAGCGCCTGCGCGATCTGCTGCGCAAATCCTGAGCACAGGGCTTGTCAAAGCCGTGAAGTAGATCTCCATGGCGGTCGGCAGAAACGGTCCCCTGGGGACGGCTGTGCGGTGAAGCGCCGGGCGACGGCGCGACATGCTGCGCAAAACCTGAGTAGAGCGCATGCAAGACCATGAAGCAGACCTCCATGGCGCTCAACGGAACGGTCCCCTGGGGACGGCTGCGCGGCGAAGGATCGTGTCGAACGGCAGCGCGACGTGCGGTGCAGCACGCATACCGTCAACAACCGAGGACGGGAACGCCGATGTGAGTGCCCATCTGCGGAGCGGTCCCCAGGGGACCGTTGCGCGCTGCGCCGCCAGCGCGCACAGAACCGGGGGTCGGCTCATTTCGGTTTGTTGACTGACTGCCTTCCGCTGCATGCGGATGCTGGCGGCTCCCTGTCCACCAGCGAGCGATCACCATGGCAACCAGCAACGAACCATTGCAACTCAACCTCGGCTCCCTGCGCAGCGCGATGTCGCTGACGCTGCACACCCACCACGCCTCGCGCATCTGGCATGGCCGCGCCGCCGCCGAGGGGCGACCGGGCATCGTCGGCCTGAACGGCTACATCGCCGTCATGAACAAGATGAAGCGCGGCTCGGAGCAGGACGACCCATACAGCGACTGGTGGATGCTTCGCATCGAAGACAAGCTCGACCAGACCAGGACCACGCTGCAGACGCTGCGCGACCAGGTGGACCAGGCCCTGGCCGGCGTGCCCGCCGCGTTGACCCTGGGCGAGAACCTCAACGTGCAGCCCGTCAAGCTTCCGCTGTTCGTCAATGCGCAGTTGGGCTTTGCCGCCGTCTATCTCCTGGCCGACTACGACGACATCGCGCGCAAGCTGATCCTCGCCCACCACACCGCGCTGATCGATCGCTCGACGTTGGAGCGCTGGCTCAACGAAGGTGCCCACGCGCTGCGCAGCCTGTTCAGCCTGGCCCAGCAATACCGCTACTCGGGCTGCACCCGCGACGACTTCGCGGCCAAGAACGCCGCAGCTCGGGCAGCATTGGAGAAGTTCGGCGAACTGCCGCAGGACGTGCTCGAAGGCATGCGCCGCTCGAAGTTTGCGCCGCCCGTCGTGCGCCGTGGTCTGCAACAGCGTGGTGATAGCGCTGCCGCAGCCGCATCTCCCACCGACGAAGGCGCTGCCGCCGATTCGGCCGAGGCCAAGTCCACAGCCGCCGGCGAGGACGAACCGGCATGAGCGACCCGAACCGCGAACCGCGCTACTTCCGTCGTCTGGAACAGCCAGCCTTCATGCGGCTGGAACACGCGGCCTCTCTAAAAGGCCTTTTAAAGCCTTTTAAAGGTAAAGGGGACTTCGAGGCCTGGGCCAGCCAGTGCTTCGCCATGCGCGACGAGTTGATTGCCCTGGCGCAGCGACAGGTGCTGCCACAGGCGTGCGGGCATCCCTTCCACCTGCTTCCCGTCGAGCTGGCCCAGCAGACCACTGGCGCAGGCACGACCTTTCTTCGCTGGCGCAAGCACGATCGATCGGCCATGGGCGTGGCGTTGTGGCAGGAGCTGATGGCGAGCCCCAGCACGCCGGTCAACCTGCTGCACGACCTGCACGAGATCGAACTGCAGCGCGTCATGCTGAACATGCAGATCAGCCTGCTGCACACCCTGGGCAGGCAAGCACAGGAATGCGCCAGCAAGGCCGCGCAGGCGGACAACACCTACCTGCGCCGGCTCGCGTCCGTTCCTGCCGCAGTGCGCGATCGGTGATTGCGCCTGCCATCCGAGCACGCGCCCGAGCCCAACGAGGCACGGGTATTTCAACCACCACGGAGATTCCAACATGAGCACACAATTCATCGGCGAGGGCAACATCGGATCGCCTCCCGAGTACCGCGAATTCCCCAATGGCAACGACGATCCTCGCCGGTTGCTCCGGCTGAACGTGTACTTCGACAACCCCGTCCCCACCAAGGGCGGCGAGTTCGAGGACCGCGGCGGCTTCTGGGCGCCGGTGGAACTCTGGCACCACGACGCCGACCGCTGGCAGCAGCTCTACCAGAAGGGCATGCGGGTGCTGGTCGTCGGCCGCATGGAGCGCGACCCCTGGACGGACAACGAAGATCAGCCGCGTGAGACTTGGCAGGTCAACGCGCGCAGTGTCGGCATCCTGCCGTACCGCATCGAGTCTGTGGCCCTCAGCCCGAAGCCACAGGAGGCAGAGCCGAAGCCCCAGGCCACCCAGGAATCGACGGCGCCGAAAGAGACCAAGCGCAGGAAGTGATCGGGCATGGAGGGCGGCTGCCGCAGTGCTTCGCCGCCCTCCATGCGCTGCGAATTATCCCCAGGGGATAGCTCCACCAACGTCCACCGAGTTCCACGCGCGCTCCCGGAAATCGCGGCTCTCGGCCCGCACACTTCCGGCCACGCACCTTCCCCGCACTCGCCATTTCATCGGCGTGAAAGCGGTCGCTGCCGCATGCGGCTTGTTTGCTGCTGCCAGGGGCTGCGCTCGGCATCCTCGATCCCAGCAACTCCATGAACAACAGGAATCGGGATGGACGGATATGCGGCTGTTCTTGTGCGAGAAGCCCTCCCAGGGCAAAGACATTGGCCGGATTCTCGGCGCCACGCAGCGCGGTGAAGGCTGCCTCAACGGTTCCGGCGTCACGGTCACCTGGTGCATCGGCCATCTCGTGGAGGCGGCGCCGCCCGAGGCCTACGACGAGCAGCTCAAACGATGGTCCGTTGAGCAGTTGCCCATCATTCCCCAGCACTGGCGGGTCGAGGTCAAACCGAAGACCGCCACGCAATTCAAGGTCGTCAAGGCGCTCTTGGCGAAGGCGACTCACCTGGTTATCGCCACCGATGCCGACCGCGAGGGCGAATTGATCGCCCGCGAGATCGTGGAGCTTTGCGGCTACCGCGGCCCCATCGAACGCCTGTGGCTGTCGGCGCTCAACGATGCGTCCATTCGGGCGGCACTGGGCAAGCTGCGGCCTTCGGCCGAGACGCTTTCGATGTACCACTCGGCGCTGGCGCGCTCCCGTGCGGATTGGCTCGTGGGCATGAACCTGAGCCGGCTGTTCACGGTGCTGGGGCGACAGGCGGGTTACGACGGCGTGCTGTCGGTCGGCCGCGTACAGACCCCGACGCTCAAGCTCGTTGTGGACCGCGACCGCGAGATCGCGCGCTTCGTGTCCGTACCATACTGGGCCATCGCCGTGTCCCTGTTCGCAGGCGGTTCGACTTTCGCCGCGCAATGGGTTCCACCCGATGCGTGCACCGACGACGCAGGCCGCTGCCTGCGGCAGCCGGTCGCACAGCAGACCATGCAGCAGATCCGCGCTGCGGGCAGTGCCCACGTCGTGTCGGTGGAGACTGAGCGTGTCCGCGAAGGCCCGCCGCTGCCGTTCGACCTGGGCACCTTGCAGGAAGTGTGTTCCAAGCAGCTTGGGCTGGACGTGCAGGAAACCTTGGAGATTGCCCAAGCCCTGTACGAGACGCACAAGGCCACGACGTACCCCCGCTCGGACTCCGGCTACCTGCCCGAGAGCATGTTTGCCGAAGTGCCCACCGTTCTCGACAGCCTGCTCAAGACCGATCCCTCGCTGCGCTCGATCATGGGCCAGCTCGACCGCTCGCAGCGCTCGCGCGCCTGGAACGATGGCAAGGTCACGGCGCACCACGGCATCATCCCGACGCTCGAACCGGCGAAGCTCTCCGCCATGAGCGAGAAGGAACTGGCCGTGTACAGGCTCATCCGGTCGCATTACCTGGCGCAGTTCCTCCCTCACCACGAGTTCGACCGCACTGTGGCCAAGTTTTCGTGCGGGGGGCAGAACCTGGCGGCCACGGGCAAGCAGGTTGTCATCCCGGGTTGGCGCCAGGTGCTCGCCGAGCCGCAGGCCGAAGACGGTGATGGCGAGGGCGATACTGCGGTCCGCGCCCAGGTGCTGCCCGCGCTGCCGAAACTGTATGAGGGCCTGGCATGCCAGGTGGCCGACGTCGATCTCAAGGCACTCAAGACGCTGCCGCCCAAACCGTACACGCAAGGCGAGTTGGTCAAGTCCATGAAAGGCGTCGCCAAGCTGGTGTCCGATCCCCGCCTGAAGCAGAAGCTCAAGGATACGGTTGGCATCGGCACCGAAGCGACGCGGGCCAACATCATCGGCGGCCTGATCGCTCGCGGCTACCTCGTGAAGAAGGGGCGCGCCATCCGCGCCTCGGATGCGGCTTTCACTTTGATCGATGCCGTGCCTGCGGCGATTGCCGACCCTGGCACCACCGCCGTCTGGGAACAGGCGCTCGACATGATCGAGGCCGGACAGCTCACCCTGGACGTGTTCATCGGCAAGCAGGCCGCGTGGATTTCGCAGTTGATTGCGCAGTACGGCAGCGCCTCCCTGTCCATCAAGGTTCCCCAAGGGCCGGCATGCCCGCAGTGCGGCGCACCCACGCGCCAGCGCAGCGGCAAGAGCGGCCCGTTCTGGTCGTGCAGCCGCTACCCGGACTGCAAAGGCACGCTGCCAGTCGAATCCGGCAGCTCCAAGCGCGGCGCCTCGCGCCCGCGCCGTAGCGGCCGCAAAGGCTCCTGACCGCCCCCGTTCCCCGTGAGCCGTGCCCGCCTTCGGCGGCGTGGCCCCTGTCCCGCACTCCGCCGCATGCCCTGCGGGACGCCCAGCGCGCAACGCCTTCTTGATCCGTGTGCGCGTCCCGCCCAGCCGTCCCCGGCCGCGGGACCTGAAGGTAGCTTCTCTGCGAGCCGCACCACGCGCGTTCTGTTGATCTGCGTTTCTTCCGCCCTCTGCGAAGGGTCTCCCGGTGGCTTGCCAGGCTGCACGAGCCACCGGGAGACCCTTCGTGGTCAGCGGTAATCGGTGCCGGTGCCCGCCGGTGCAAAAACGGGCTCCCTTTGTGCGCGGATGTGCGCCAGACGATGCCGGCCCCAGCCACGACATGGGCCGGGTGTGATTGCTTGATGAGCAGACGGTTCTAGCGACGACCGGGCCTGCCAATCAGCCCACGGGTGGTTCCTCTTTTCTCCCGAGCCGAAGGCCGTTGGGCCTTCGGCGCCATTCTCCTGCCCATCAACGTCCCGGCCCGGCCATTGGCCTGGGCCACACGAACAGGAGAGACGACATGCACCCTCAACCTTGCGCACCGCTGCTGTACGGCAGACGGAGGTCGAGAACGGCATGCCCGCCTATCGCGCGGCCATCGCCAATGGTACGCTCGGCTGCAGCCGAGGCCGTAGCCCAAAGGCTGGACTACCTCTTTTGCAGAGGTAAACCTCGGGATGAACTGGGCGAAAACATGCCTTATGTGCCCGCCTTACGGCGAGCTGTTTCCGATGCTTCGCGCAGGATTTCCCGCCCCCCATTCGCTGCGATTGCGGCCACGATGACGCCCAGCACCAGATCCGGGATGTTCGACCCGAACCCCATCACCAGCACCCCGGACAGCACAATCGCACCATTGACGATGGAGTCGTTGCTGGTAAAGATCGCTGACGCCTTGAAGTTCACATCTTCCCCGCGATGGCGGCGCAGTAGTCTGAGGCACACTAGGTTCAAAGCCGCGTTCAGCGCGGCCATGGCCATCATGGCTGGGCCGACAGGCTCTTCCCCTCCAGCGAAGCGGCGTAGGACTTCCAACAGCAGCAGCGCGGCCAGGCCGATTAGCAAGAAACCCGACAAGCGGGCCGCGCCCACCTTGACCGTTGCCGCACGACCGACGGCATACAGGCTAACCGCATAGACCGACGCATCGGCGAGGTTGTCCAACCCGGCGCCCATCAGCGCCGTAGAGCCAGCCCAGATGCCAAGGGCAATGCCGGCGGCGGACTGCGTCAGGTTGATCAGCAACACAGTCAGAAGAATCTTTCGGTCCTTCGCATCGCTCGCATCTAGGCGGCCCAACTCGTCGTTTTCGTGATTTCTGTGGTTTTCAGCCATGCATTGTTCCTTCCAAATCGATGGATGCTGAAGCCTGTAGCGGCTGGAGAGTCAAGGCGCAGATGCAACGAACTTGCCACAGGGTCTTCCCGGACGCCCTTGACTCTACCGTAGCTAGAAGGTTTTCCAATCCAGTCAGAGCTTTAGGACAGAACAGATGAGCACCAATGCGCCCCCTTCATTGCGACTGTCATCCGGTATGGCTGCTATCCACTGATCCGTGGCGCCACTGCGGTTGTGCTCTTCGGCGAGCTCGCGACCGGCCGGCCGTCTTTTCCGACGGAGCTACTCACAGTGATCGTCGCGCTCGCTTGTGCCGCCTTGCTAGAGGGCGGGCGGCCTTTCCACTCCCCGTTGAGCCAGTAGCGGCGTTCCAAGCTGTGGTTGGCCGTCGGCGCATGGCTCGGCTTCTTGGTCGTGCATCTGGCCTTCCAGCACTCCAATCTGGGATACCGGGTCGGGCCGTTGGGATTGTTGATCGGGGTGGCTGAAGCCCATCGCTGGCATCACAAGCGTGAGCACGAAGACGCCCAAGTCAACTACGGCGATTTCTGGATGCCCGGGGGCCACTTGTTCAGCGCTTTCCGGTCGCAAAAGCACACGCTGGGCGCCAAAGAGTGACACTCAAGAAAGATGGACTTTCCAATGGACTACGGCCCGCAGCTTGTCTATCCCTTCCGGAGCCGGCCAGCAGCGGCAAACGCTTGCGCTGCTGGCTATACGATCTTGCCCACGTCGCATTCTTGCGCGAGTCGGGCCTTGCGGCTTCTTGCGAAGCGATCGCGAGTTGCGTGGCGTGCCCATGAGTCGGGCCGCGTCGTGGCGCACTGCTACCTTGGCCTGCACCTGCACCTGCGCAGCCACGCCGCGATGCTCGGTCTGGCCTGGAGAACCCGTAAGGTGGCGGAGATTGCGGCGCGCAGGTCGTCCGGCTCGCGCTGGCTCCTGTGGGCCACGCCCTCGGTCGCACGCCGTCTCAAAACGTCAGAACCGCGCGCTTTCGCATGATGGAGCGCGGCACGTGGCTCTCAGAACTGGACCCGATCACTTCCAGCACCGATGACACGCTCGAGCTTCAGGCGGGCTCGGCCAAGCTGTTGAGAATGCCGCACTCGCGCGAGGTTCGGGCGCTATCGCAGGAGCGTCGCAGATCCATTAACTCGCGCTCCAAGGCGCGCAATTCCTTCATCTTGGTCCGCACTTGCGCGATATGAGCGTCGACCAGCGCGTTCACCTCGCCGCAGCCCAACTCTGGCCGATCCCGTAAGTTCAGCAGTTGACGGATCTCATCCAGCGTCATGTCCTTCGCCCGGCAGCGGCGGATGAACAGCAAGCGCTGCAAATGGACTTCGTCATAGAGCCTGAAGTTGCCCTCGCTACGTGCAGGCTCGGGCAGCAAGCCTTCTGACTCGTAAAAGCGCACGGTCTGCACCAAGCAATCTGCCTTCTTGCCCAGTTCACCGATCCGCATCATGGTTGCTTCCTATAAAAAACTTGACTCTATATCTACTAGAGGTTTTCTAATGATGGCATCCGGGGAAAACCTTGTCAATGAAGAGCGATCTATGAACAAAGAACCTTCCAGCCCATGCGCCTGCTCCGGCGGCAATGGCCAACAGACGGCGTGCGCCAGTGAGCAGGCCAGCACTGAAACCACCGTTTTCCACGTGAGCAACATGGATTGCCGCAATGAGGAAGCACTGGTGCGGCGAACGCTGGAGGGCATGCCCGGTGTCGAGCGGCTCCTGTTCGATCTTCCGCAGCGTTTGTTGACCATTTCGCACCGCGAAGTCTCGGCCGATGCCTTGGAGCAAGCGCTGAATTCGGTGGGCATGAAGGCTCAGGCTGTCCGAGACGCCGCCGTGTCGACCACCTACCGCATCGAGAACATGGACTGCCCGAGCGAGGAGAAACTCATCCGCTCGCACCTCGGGGCAGTCGAGGGAATTCAGGACCTCGACTTCGACCTCGCTGAGCGCACCCTGTCGGTGAAACACCTCGCTCAGGCACGCGCGCAGATGGAGCAGGTCCTGGCCTCGATCGGCATGCGCGCCAAGGAGCAGACCTTCGGCCACACGGGGCCGATCGAAGCCGCGGCTGTGATCCCATCCTCGGCCCTGCAGCAGCAACCAACCGCTGCCGTTTCCGCGCCGCCGATCGGCGAGCGGGTGACGTACCGGATCGAGAACATGGATTGCCCGACGGAAGAAGCGCTGATCCGCGACCGGCTGGGCAAGCTGCCGGGTGTGACCGCGCTCGACTTCAATCTGATGCAGCGTGTGCTGGGAGTCCAGCACACGCTGGCGACCTCAGCGCCGATCGAGAAGGCGCTTGCTTCCATTGGAATGCAGGCTGCGCGGCAGGACATGCAGACAGCCACCACGGTACTTCGCATCGCGAAGATGGACTGTCCGACCGAGGAAAGTCTGATCCGCGGCAAGCTGCAAGGCATGCCGGGCGTGCAGGGAATGGATTTCAACCTGATGCAGCGCACGCTCACGGTTCGGCACACACCCGACGCGATCAAGCCGGCAGTCGAAGCCATCGAATCGCTGGGCATGGAAGCCGAGGTCCAGAGGACTGATGAGCCGCGCGATGCCCCGGTGGCCGCGCACAAGACCAATTGGTGGCCGATGGCGGTTTCGGGCGTTGCGGCGGTGGCCGCCGAAGGCGTGTACTGGGTCAACGACGGCAATCATTGGGCCGTGATCGTGCTGGCACTGGTTTCGATCTTCACCGGCGGCCTCAGCACCTACAAGAAGGGCTGGATCGCGCTGAAGAACCTCAACCTGAACATGAACGCCCTGATGGCCATCGCGGTCACCGGCGGCATGGCGATCGGCCACTGGCCGGAGGCCGCCATGGTCATGTTCCTGTTCGCGTTGGCGGAAGTGATCGAGGCGAAGTCGCTGGACCGCGCCCGCAACGCCATTCGGGGGCTGATGGACTTGGCGCCCGAGACCGCGACCGTGCGGCAGGCCGATGGCTCATGGACAGAGCTGCCGGCCAAGGAGGTCGCAAAGGGCGCGGTGGTCCGCGTGCGTCCTGGCGAGCGCATCGCACTGGACGGCCTGATCACCTCGGGTCGATCGGCCATCAACCAGGCGCCCATCACCGGCGAGAGCCTGCCCGTCGAGAAGGCCGAAGGTGACCAGGTCTTCGCCGGAACCATCAATGAGACCGGCTCTTTCGAATACAAGGTGACCGCAGGCGCCAGCGACTCGACGCTCGCGCGCATCATCCATGCCGTGGAGTCCGCGCAGGGCAGCCGTGCGCCCACGCAGCGCTTCGTCGACCAGTTCGCCCGCGTCTACACGCCGGCGGTGTTCGCGGTGTCCGTGCTGGTTGCCGTCGTGCCGCCGCTCGCCTTCGGCGGCGCATGGTTTGACTGGGTCTACAAGGCCCTGGTACTGCTGGTGATCGCCTGCCCCTGCGCTCTGGTCATCTCCACGCCGGTCACCATCGTCAGCGGCTTGGCCGCTGCCGCCCGACGCGGCATCCTGATCAAGGGTGGCGTCTACCTGGAGGGCGGGCGCAAGCTCAAGGCGTTGGCCCTGGACAAGACCGGCACACTCACACATGGCAAGCCCGAGCAGACCGACTTCGTGCCGCTGATCGGCGAGGCGCAGGAAGTTGCCGCCTGGGCCGCAAGCCTCGCGGCACGCTCGGACCATCCTGTGTCTCAGGCCATCGCCCGCAAGGCGAACCGTGACGGCATCGCGCTGCACGAGGTCGACGACTTCGCGGCGCTGCCTGGCCGCGGCGTGCGCGGCCGCGTCGCCGGGCGCATGTTGCACATGGGCAACCACAGGCTCGCCCAGGAGCTGGGCCTGAGCGAAGCGACGCTCCAGGCTCGGCTGGAGACCCTGGAGCGCCAAGGCAAGACAGCGATCCTGCTGATGGACGATGCGACCGTGCTCGGCATTTTTGCAGTGGCCGACACCGTGAAGGAAACCAGCCGTGAGGCGGTGGCCGACCTGCAGGCGCTGGGTGTGCGCACGCTGATGCTGACGGGGGACAACCAGCACACGGCCGCGGCCATCGCTGCCCAGGTCGGAATCTCTGAAGCCCGTGGTGACCAACTGCCCGAAGACAAGCTCAAGACCATCGAAAGCCTGGTCGGCGGCGAGGGCCAGGTGGGCATGGTGGGCGACGGCATCAACGATTCGCCCGCGCTCGCCCGTGCCGACATCGGCTTCGCCATGGGCGCGGCCGGCACCGACACCGCGATCGAAACAGCCGACGTCGCCCTGATGGACGACGACCTGCGCAAGATCCCCGCCTTCATCCGGCTGTCGCGTAGCACTGCGGCGATCCTCACGCAGAACATCGTTCTGGCCCTTGGCATCAAGGCGGTGTTCCTTGCGTTGACGTTCACAGGGCATGCCACCATGTGGATGGCTGTGTTCGCTGACATGGGGGCAAGTCTTTTGGTTGTCGTCAATGGGCTGCGCCTCCTGAAGTTCAAGGCGGCATGAACAATGGATGAACCATCTCTTCGCAAGACGCAGTGGTACTCACTCGCGATCGTTATATTCGCCGGCGATCAGGCAGCTAAGAGCTACATTGACGCGACAACTCCCTTGGGTTGGTCGCACGAGGTGGCGTCATTCTTCAACCTAGTTCACGCTCTCAATCCCGGCGCGGCGTTCAGCTTCCTTGCTGGCGCGGGCGGCTGGCAGCGGTGGTTTTTTCTGGCGATCGCGTTCGCAATATCGGCATGGCTCGCATGGCTGCTCTCCCGGCCGCTGCGCAAAACGGAAGGCCTTTCGTACAGCCTCATTCTGGGCGGCGCATTGGGCAACGCGTTCGACCGCGCCACGCGCGGGCACGTTATCGACTACATCGACTTTCACCTGCACGGCTGGCACTGGCCCGCCTTCAACATCGCTGACATGGCCATCGTGGGCGGGGCGATCGCGCTGGTGGCCCAGTCGTTCATGAGCGTGGAGAACCCGGCCGCCACAAAGGAGTCCCAGTGACATTGGGACGATCCGGAAATTCGCAATGCACACGGTGCAGGACACCAATCTGAAGAGAACGGCCCCCAGCATGAGCGGCCGCGGCTTGGCCCTCATGCTAGCGCCCACCGCCGCTTTTGCTGCAACGCCCTGTTGCGATGGCGGCGATTGCTGCAACGACGTCGCAATGCCTTGCTGTGAATAAACAGCACGCAAGCCAGTTGACCTGGCAATTATGAAAGTCCATCACGGCGATGCTGGCATTTTTCGTTCCAATGAGCCGTCACGGAGAGGTGATGATGAAGCTATGCCGGGATCCTGCAAGCTTTAGGACGGTCTTCTTTACCGCATAGCGATATGCTGATGTCACCCGTTCGCCTCGCCTGGCAAGTACAAGTAGTTCGTCGCGGTTTTCTGGCCGTGTCCGCCCGCTTCGCTGGCCCTTTTGCCCCAAACAAGCGCAATCATGCCTGCGTTACCACCAAAGTTCGCCCCCGCCAGTTGCTGTTCCTAAAGGGCATCAAGCTCAACGCCATCGCCGACCGGCCAGCGTATTTCGCATCGCTGCGTGCCCGTCGGGGCCAGCCCATCGTCATCCTCGCAGAGCTGGGACCGGACGAGGCATTCGCCCTGTGGAAGCAGCATGTACTGGGCGACAGGCCTCGCTGACCCAGTTTCGCCTCATCCTCCTGACAGCCCCGCACTTATTGCGGGGCTTTCTTTTTTCCGCGTTCGCCAATCGGGGCTGTTGCAAATGCCGATTTCCGGCTGACGCGGCTCGCCTCGCGCATGAAGCTGCCCGCATGTGTCGCTGATTCGTCAGCACCATGCCAGCAGCCAGAGTTTCCAGGCTGCCGCGGATTCTTTCCGCGCTACCCGCCAGTCCGCCATCGCATCGAGTCTGCGGACGCGCGTCACCCGTGACGCCGATGCTTTTTTCTCAACCGCGTGCGGGAGCTGCCATCCCGTGAGGGACGAGGCCCCGCTTTTTCCAAGGAGCCCGTCCACGTCCCAGCAAGCCTCTTTCGGCCAGTTGGCCTTGATCCATTGCGGCAAGTTCCTGCCGCTCGAAATCCTGCATAGCGCCGCCGGCCACTACATCGGCACGCGCGATACAGAAGGTCCCGTTTCGCGGGAATCCTGCCAGTACTTCCGCAGCTATGCCGCGGCTCAACGTGCCCTCGAAAGAGGCGGCGGGTCCCAGCTCGCCACACCCTGATCCAACTGGAGGAACCACGTCATGAACCAGCTTTTGCCCCAGGAAGTCGTCGATCAGATCATGCGGGAAGAGCAGCATTTCGCCGCCGCGCCCCAAGCCTTCTTCGAGGTCTGGAAGCGCGGCGTCGAGATCGCAGGCCCGCAATGGTTTGGCGACGGCACGCGCGAAGGCCTGAACCAGGCAAAGAGCAAGTGGGATCTGCGTCCCGACATGCTGCGTGCCAACGACGCACTCGGCGTCCTGAGCAGCGGGGAACGCATGTTCCTGTCCGCCATGTTCAGCTTCTACAACGCGCGCGAGGGCGGTGCCATGCTCAAGCGCTGCCACTTCCAAGGACTGTCGGACTTCGATGGTCTCGATCTGCAACGCCGCAAGGTCATCGCCGATCTGTTGGTGAACTACAGCGGTTGGTGAGCCGGTCTGCGGCATACCACCGTCTTTTTGTTCACTGCCCATGAGGGACATGCGTCCACGCGGCCATGTCCCTCGATTTTTCTTCCGTCAGCCTGCGCCGATTGGCCCAAAGCCCTCGATCAGTGCCGCCTGACGCTTTTTCCACTTTCAACCCACCGGGGTTCAATTCCCGGTGGCGGGAATTGGCTCCATTATTCAATCTGGAGAAATTCCATGACCCAGAATCCCAATCCCTTTGTACGCGGCTACTGGAATCTGAGAGTCGTCCGAACGCTGTGCATCTGCTACGGGGACGGAAGCCCGCATGTCTGGCGATCCATCCACACGAGCCAAGCGCATCTTTCCGACAACGACCTGATCTCATCGCCTTGCATCGTCACCAGCGACTTCGCGTTGATCAAAAGCGGCACTGACGCCATCAGCGACGAGCTGATTGCTGAATGTGATGCTGTTGAAGGCATCAACGGCGAAGGCGTGGTGGGCGCCGTGGTCTATGCCATCCATGGCGACGACCTCGACGGCCGCCCGGTCCATGTCGGTGATACCTATTCGGCCGAAGCCGCGCGAGACGTGGTGCAGCGGTTGAGTTTCGAGACCGGCTATTACAGCCGGTGCTGGGAAGTCAGCAGCGCGCACATCTGCCAGGAAACCGGCCAGTACCTCGCCAACCTGGCAGACCTCGCCACGCCGGAGGCTTTTCTGTTCATCGCCTTTCGGGTTCCGTACAGCCCGGCGATTGGCGTCAAGCTGATCTCCACGCCCTGGACAGACAAGAACCTGGAATATGCCGAGGGCATCAGTGCTGAGCAGCTTCGACAGGAGCACCGCGACAAGGGCATGCCTGACGACCTGGCGAACATCCTTGAACTGGCCGGCCAGGCAGATGTGCGCATCCTCATCCTCGATGCCGACGCACCCGCGCTACTGGGCTTGCCACTGGCCGAGACCTAGCAGACACGCGACGCGCAAGCCTTCCCCTTTATCCCCCATATGCCAGCCCGCCTCCCACCAGGAGCCGGGCTGGTTCAATTCCATAGGAGCAATCTCATGTTCCCCGATCTCATCTTGCCCACGCCCGACTTCGAGAATCAGCTTGGAGCCTGCGTCAACGCCATGAGCCAGGACGACGCCATCGGCCAGATCCTGGTGTTCGAGCGCATGAGCGGTACGCTGCACATGCGCCATATCGACAGCGCCGATCTGGTGGACACCGACATTGACGACTACGAAATGGTCGTATTCGACGGTGGCAACACAAGCGGCGACACGTGGAAGCACGTGTTCTTCCCGCGTCAGCGAGAACACTACTTCGTGTACGAAGCCTGACCCCCAAGCCCCTTTCGAGGGGCTTTTTCTCGCCCGCAGCGCTGGAAAGCGGGTGCGATGGGGTGCCGTTTCCTGCAAGCGGGCCGCTTACTCCCGGGCCATTCTTGCCCCATGTTCGTCGGCGTTGCCGACACATGCCCAGGCAGCCAAGACCTTCAAGGCTGCAAGCACGGGAAGCCGTGCTGGTCGATGTTTTCCACGGACGTACCGCGTCCATCCACACCACCCACAAGGGACCTCTCCCTTGCGGGCGGGGAATCCCTTGTTTCTTCCTCAAGGAGATTCCCATGGACCGTTCCCTCATCAAATCCATGATGCCTTCGCTAGTCGCAGGCCACGTGCCCCGCAACGTGCGGTCGTTCAAGTACCGCGTGTTCGACGATCAGCCGCAATCTTCGACATTGGGCTTCGCCGTCGACCCCCAGCCCTTCGACGGGAAGGTAGTCGCCATCACCGACGATGCCATCGTCGTCAAGCTCAAGCCGAGCGAGTTCGCTGTGCTCGATTCCAAGCTGGTGACCACCGTCCCCGACGAAGGCGCCAAGGTGCATGTCCAACCCTACGCACGGCGCCGTTTCGATGGGCTGCGGGCGGACACGCCGGAAGAGCGCACCGAGATGACGTCCGACGGCATTCCCTACACCGTCAAGACGCACATCCTCGGCTCCGCGCCGGCCAAGCTGCCCATTCCCGAGCCGCAGTGCATGGAGCTGGGTCAGCTCATCCAGCAGTTGGAGGAAATGCCGGCGCCCGATGGCTTCCGGCGCATCACCCACATGCTGGTCGATGCGGGTGCCCGGGATTTCACCTGGGTCGATCCGACGCCGTCCAAGATCATCGAGACGCCTCCGGCGATCAGCTTCACGGTCTCGACCGCGAAGTTCGAGGGCCGGGTGACGGTGCTGTACGACCGAGGCGGCGACACCTACGTGGTGGAGCTGCATCGCGACGGCGAATTGGTCGATCGGCATGACGAGGTGTATTTCGACATGCTCGGCGAAGTGCTGGAGCGACTCATCGACGACGGACGTTGGCGCCTGATCGATGTGAGCGTGATCGACGCCAAGGCTACCCGGCAGCGCCAGGCGGTGCCGGCATGACGCCGGAAACTGAATCCTGCCGGTTCTACGGCTGACCCGTGGGTCCCGCCACGAAGTTTCGCCCATGGGCCATGTGCCCACAGGCCCTCCATCCATGCGGATGGAGGGCCTTTTCTCTATTCCACATAGGAGATTTCAACCATGTCACTGCGATTCAAAGGCTCCGACCTGCGCCCCGTGCTGACCGAGGCCATCGCCAGCCAATGCCGCGTCATCCTGGTCAAGGACCAGGGCGTGTACTTCCTCGCCGAGCAGGGAGAGCGCCGCCCGGATGGGCGTGTGAAGCTGCTGGCCTATGCCGTCGGCTGCAACCCGGATACCGACCCGTTCGACGACTGGTGGGAACTGGCGCGCGCCGAACTGGGCGGCGACGACTTCGGGGAGTACTTCGACCCGAAGGACGGCGTATTCACGCGCATCCTGCACACCGAAGACGACCTGATGCTGTCGGCCACCGCCACACATCTGTCGCTGGAGGTGGTGCCTCCCGCATAGCGCGGCAACCGCCACTCGACTCTCGCAGCCCCCCACACCGGGGGCTTTCTTTTGCGCTGAGCCGGGCTGCGTGGACAAAGGGAAACGCGCGGGTGCCAATTGATTGCTGTCGCGCGCGCGAGGCCCGGCCATGCTGACCCCATGCCTGCTGACGCTGTCAGCGACATGCCAGGCAACCATCGGTCCTCGAGGTTGCGGCGCAGTTTCCACTGCGTGACCGAGCCAGCTCGCACCGCATCCATCCGCGAGCGGCCACCAGTCCCTGGTGGCGGATGCTTTCGCCTTATCAACCCACCGCGGGGTTACGCACCTTTCCCCGCATGCGTGGGCTCGGTGTGTCTCCGCTTTTCCCTATGGAGATTCACCATGAACACCACTTCCAACGAGAAATCGTATTTCGACCTCCACACCTCGGGCATCGGCTACCTCCAGCGTGTCCGTGAGGTGCCCGTCAGGGGCGGCCGCCGTGCGCAGCCCTTCCTGGCCTGCACCATCGCCGCGCTGGTCGGCCCCGCCAGGGACCCGAGCTACCGCTACTTCGACGTCAAGGTCTCGGGTGCCGAGGCCAAGAAGCTCGTTCAGCGCTACATCGGCGTTGACGATTCCAAGCAGCGACCGCTGGTGCGCTTTCGCCTCGGCGACCTCTGGGGCGATGCCTACATCCGCGACAAGGGCGAACAGAAAGGCCAGGCCGCCGCATCCCTCAAGGCGCGACTGCTCAAGGCCGAGCTGATCGAGCGGGCCGAACTGGCTTCGATCGAGCAGCACGAGTTGATCACCCGTGGCATCGGCTACCTCAACCGTCCGAAGGACGTCACCCCCAAGGATGGTGACCCGTTCCTGTCGTGCTCCATCGCCGCGCTGGCCGGACCTGTCGATGAACCGGAATATCGGTACTTCGACACGATCGTCGCCACCCCTGAAGCCGAGCATCTGGTTCGCCGATGCGTGCAGGCCATCGAAGGGGATCGCAAGGTGCTGATCGCCTTTCGTCTGAACGACATGAAGATCGATCCGTACATCCGCACCAAGGGCGAGCACGCTGGGGAACCGGCCGCAAGCCTGGAATCGACGCTGGTCCACATCGGTCTGATCAAGATCGACGGCACCCAGGTCTATCCGACGAGCCAGGCGCATGCCGAGGCAGCGCCAGCGGAGGACGCACCCGCGTCCGAAGCCGCCAACGCCATCGACACTGCCGCCGACGCCGTTTCCTACCAATCTGCCGAGCCCGCCGAGCGCGAGCCCGAATGTGCAGTCGAGGAGCAGGAGCCGGCATTGGCTGCTTCGTTCTGATCCGGCACGGCCCCTCACGGGGCCTTGCCTTTTTCCTATTCGTCCAAGGAGAACCATCATGGCAGCCACATCGGCACCTACGAGATCAGCCCTACCCATCGTCGTCCCGGGCCAGCTCACGTTGCGGACCATCCGGGGCAAGAACGGCCCGTTCACGGTTGGGCGCCTTTCTACCCCCATCGGCGAGTTCGCGGTTAAAGACGCGGAGTTGGAGCAGTACCCCGAAGGAAAGTACGACGGGGATTTCGTCATTCGCTACATCTTCGCGAAGTCCTATCCGGTCGCGGGCGGCGCGCGGTTTGAAGTGCGCGCAAACCTCGACGGCATGACGCTCAACGGCATCGACAAACTGAGTCGTGATGAGGCCCGCAGCTTCGCCACCCAGGAAGTCGATCCACTCGATGAAGAGCTGGGGACGCAGCCTGCGGAAACGCCGGCCAAGCCCGCCAAGGCCTCCAGACCCGCCAAGCCCGCACCCGTGCAGGCCTCGGCGGACCCGCTGGTCGATACCACGCCCTTCGGTGTGGATGCACCGACGCCCGCTGCGGCGGCTGCCCCTGGCAGCACCGAAGAGGGCGACGTTGCTTTGTTCGGCTTGCTCTGGCCGCTGGGCGATTCCGTGAAATTGGATTCGACCATCGACCGCCGCGCCCTGCGCGCGCAGATCGCCCGCCTGGGCGATCTGGGCTACGCGCTGGACTTCAAAACGCAGGAGTGGAGCCGCCAGGCCGAACTGCAACCTGCGTGATCGCAGACACCGCATGCGCGGTGTTCTTCATCCACCCGCCGGGGCTCTTTCCCTATGCGGGGAGGCCCCCGGCTTTCTTCTGGAGGTCTCCATCATGTCCACCATCGATTGCGATACACCCCGTTCTTCGCTGGGTGAACCCGCGTGGCGAGCTGTTTGCAAGACAGCCGCCGAGCACGCCCAGCGTGGTTGTGGCCTGTCCTGGGACCACTGGGTCACGCTTTTCAGTTCGGAGATCGACGCGCAAGCCAGTCGATTGCCGGAAGAGCAACGCGCACAGGCGCTGCAGATCGCACAGGAATGGGGCTACGCCACACCGGCCGAAAGGCAGGAAACCCAGGACTGGAACGCCGAAAACGGCTACTGCTCGCACGGAATCGAACTGGGTTATTGCCCGTCCGGTTGCGATTCGGACTATTGAGGTCCGGCACACGTCATCGCCGCTTGCGCGGCTTTTCTCCACCCCTTGGGGCAGCACCTGCCTCAGGGGCGGTGCTGTTTCCGATTCACCGAGGACATCACCATGAGTCGGCACTACTTCGACACCGTTCACAAGGGCTTTCCCATCACCGTCGTACTGGGCTGGGACCGGCCGGCAAATTACTTCTTCCTATTCATCGAAAAGCCGGCCGAGCTGATCGACGATACCGCGAAGGTCGAGAGCGACGACTTCTTGTACAGCAACCTGCACGAGAGCGACCCGTTCAACCACTACCTGGACTACTACCGAGTGGTCCTGCGCCATTTCCACATCGACGTGCCCGAAAGCATGTTCACCGAAGTCCAACAGGACTGCGAGGGCAACGTTGGCAACCGTGTAGTCAAGCATCAGGCCGACGGCTCGTTCACCGAACAGACGTTCTGAACGCCCAAGCGGATCGAACACCTTATCCGCATTCCTTCATCCCTAACGGGGCATTCGCTGCCCCTGCGGGCGGTGCTGCCCCTCATTTCATCGAGGACACCACCATGCACGCACACACTTCATCCACCACGCTGTTCCACATCGACGAATGCCCGGACGTTATGGCCGACGCTTGCGTCGGCGATGACCAGGGCAACCTGATCTTCCTGTCCATCTGGGCGCGCGACACCGCCGTCCAGCAGTTCCTTGCACGCCTGACCCTCGGGCGCGACGAGCAGGGACTGGACCAGTTCCACGTCATCACCGACCAGGGCGGCAGCGTCCCGGTATTCATCGGCAACGTCGATCGCCTGGAAAAGCGCATCACGCGCGCCTACCGGCGAACGCTGTTCGGTTCGCTGTCCAACGTGTGGCTGTTCGACCGGCGCTGCGTCAAGCCCGACAAGGCCAACGCCAGCGCATTGGCACTGCTGCCACGTGACAGCGCCCACCGGCTTGACCGCCTGTGGATGCTGGTGCGGGACACCTGCCCGTTGCCGCTGCTCGACCACTGGCGCGAGACCGTGCTGGAACTGCTGCAAAGCCGCGAGATGCTGGCCCGCCTTCCGTCCGCCCTCGGGCCGCTGGAAGGCCATCGGCTCGCCATCGACGTGCCGGCGCTGAGCTTGGCGCTGGGCTCCCTGATCCGCAGTGACGCGCTCACCGCCTATCCCTATCCGGCCAAGATTTGGACGCCGGAAGCGGTGGCGGCTTGACCCACCCTCGGAGGCACGCCTTGGCGTGCTTCCGTCATTCATCCCCGCCAACCAGGAGACTTCCATGGCTCTCATGTTCCCGCGGCTCGCCCGCAATTTCGCCAAAAATGGGTACTACCCGACCGACGAACCCACGCTCGAAAGAGCCCTCAACGCACTGATGCCCAGCGACGGGCCGATGTGCATCCTCGATCCCTGCGCCGGTGAAGGCGTGGCAATCGCCGAAGCCTCTCATGCCCTCGGGCGCGAACAGGCCAAGGCGTTCGCCGTCGAATTCGACGCCGAGCGGGCGCGCCATGCCCGCGGCCTGGTCGATCACTGCCTGCACGCGGACCTGATGGACACGATGATCTCCAAGCAGTCCTTCGGACTACTGTGGCTGAATCCACCGTATGGCGACCTGTCCAAGGACGTCAACGGCAACATCGGCTATCAGGGCCAGGGCCGTGCCCGCCTCGAAAAGCTGTTCTATCAGCGTTCGCTGTCGCTGTTGCAATACAGCGGCGTGCTGGTCTTCATCGTCCCCGGCTACGTGCTCGACGCGGAGCTGGTCGGCTGGTTGACGCGCCACTACACCGATCTGCGTATCTACCGAGCGGTGGAAACGCAGTTCAAGCAGGTGGTGATCTTCGGACGCCGGGTGCGCCAGCGCGAGCAGGTGCCCGATGGCGTCAAGGCCGTGCGCAATCTGCTGTTGCAGGTAGGGCAAGGCGAAGTCGAAGCCGAGGAACTGCCGAGCGAGTGGCCGTTCCTGCCGTACATCGTCCCCGCCAGCCCGGCCGAGCCAGAGCATTTCTTCCGCGTGACGATGGAGCCCGAGCAGTTCGCCGATGAGGTTGGCAGGCTGCAAGGCTTGTGGCCATCGCAGGACACGCACCTGGGGGCTGCGCAGCAATCGCTGCGTCCACCGGCGCGGGCCTTGTCCCGCTGGCATCTCGCCCTGGCTCTGGCCGCGGGTGCGATCTCGGGGGTTGTGCGCTCCAAGACCGGGCGCGTGCTCGTCGTCAAAGGTGACACCCACAAGGACAAGACGCTCCAGCGGGAGTTCACCGAACGCGAAGACGGCTCCATCGCCGAGACCCGCATCCTCACCGACAAGTTCGTTCCCGTCATCCGCGCGTGGGACATGACACCTGGCTCCGCGACACGGGGCGAGGTGTTGACCATTCGCTGATCCACCGGACGCGCTGCCGTCCTGCTGTACCAACTCGAAGGAGAAACACCATGATCCCCAATCCGTTCAAGCGGCCTGCGCCGCACAAGCAACCGTTGTTCGCACCGAGTACGTTGAAGTTGAGCGAGAAGGTGCATTGGCTGGCCCGGCGAGGCCTGATCGACCCCTTGGCCTATGTCCAGCGCCATGTGCGCGGGGACTGGGGCGAGATCGATGAGGCCACACGCCAAGCCAACGACGTGGCGATCCAACAGGACAACCTAATGATCTCGCAGTTCAGGATCACGCCGGACCTGGCGCTGATCGTCAAGACCAGCGAGGACCACCAGACCACGGTGGTCCAGCTTCCCGAAGAGCGGGACCTGATCTGAGGCCCCACATCGTCATCCTCATCCACCTGACGGAGCCACTTCACTCCGGCAGGGGTGTCGTGGCTCAATGACTCATCAAGGAGGAGCCCATGGCATCGCATCGCATCGAAACCTACTGCCAGCGGCTGGCGTTCCCCATCGGGGCGCTCATCTTCAGCAGAGGTGTAGACCGCCTGGTCCGCGCGGGTCGCCTGGACCCGATCCCGTACTTCAGGCGCCACACCCGTGGCGACTGGGGCGACGTCAACATCCAGCAATGGCAGACGAACAGCAGCGCGCTTCAATCGGGCGCGTCGCTGGAATCGCACTACGTGATCCATCCGGGGCTCGCCATTCGCATCATCACCGATGCGGGGCGCAGCGTCACTGCCATCGTGCTGCCGTCCGAAGACTGAGCACGGTTCACCCGCAGGCCACTCAGGCCAGCATCTTCAACCACCTTCGGCCGCGCGCCGATTTCCTTCCCACCACGGGGCATGCCATTGCCCCGCTGGGGGTGGTGCATGCCCCATTTTTCATTGGAGCATCACAATGTCCTTCGATCTCGAAACCACTGCCGCTGACGCCGCGCCCGTACAGGGCGAACTGCTCGACGCGGAATCATCCCCTCTGACCCTGAGCCTTCAGGATTTCGTCGGCGAGTTCGGCGACGAACTGCTCGACGCCCTCAACAGCGCCAACCCGCCTGTCTATACCGGCCAACCGCAGGCGCACCGGCAGCTCATCGTCGCCAGCCTCAAACGCAAGCTGTTCCCGGCCCAGGCCGAAGTCGTCCATGCCGCAGCCGAGCTGCTGGTCGATCAAGGCGAACGCGCTGCGATCGTCAATGGCGAAATGGGCTGCGGCAAGACGACCGTCGGCATCGCCACGGCCGCCGTGCTCAACGCCGAAGGCTACCGCCGCACTCTGGTCCTGTCGCCACCGCACTTGGTTTACAAGTGGCGGCGGGAGATCCAGGAGACGGTGGCCGGCGCCAAGGTATGGGTGCTCAATGGGCCGGATACGCTCGTCAAGCTCCTCAAGCTGCGTGAGCAGTTGGGCGTGCAGCCCACGGGCCAGGAGTTTTTCATCCTGGGGCGCGTCAGGATGCGGATGGGGTTCCACTGGAAGCCGGTCTTCACCCAGCGGCGCACCCGCCACGGCGACGTGGCAGCCTGCCCGGACTGCGGCACACTCATCACCGACCTCGACGGCGAGCCGGTCAACCCGGTCGCGCTCGAAGCCGAGGAGTCCCGCAGGAAGTGCAGCCACTGCGCCGCGCCCCTGTGGACGCTGATCCGCCCGCGTAGCCTGTCCGGCAGCGACCAGTCCTCGGTCGTCCTCAAAGCCTTGAAGCGCATACCGACCATCGGGGAAGTCACCGCACAGAAGCTGATGCAGAAGTTCGGTGACGGCTTCCTGGCCTCGATGCTGGGCGACAACATCCATGAGTTCATCAACCTCATGGATGGCAACGGCGAGCTGGTGTTTTCCGACCGTCAGGCCACGCGCATGGAACGTGCGATGGCCAACATGGAGTTTGGCTTTGGCGAAGGCGGCTACCAACCGTCCGAGTTCATCAAACGCTACCTACCGCAAGGCACGTTCGACCTGCTCATCGCCGACGAGGCGCACGAGTACAAGAACGGTGGCAGTGCCCAGGGCCAGGCCATGGGCGTGCTGGCGGCGAAGGCTCGCAAGACCTTGCTGCTGACCGGCACGCTGATGGGCGGCTACGGCGATGATCTGTTCTACCTGCTGTTCCGGGCACTGCCCGGACGGATGATCGAAGACGGCTACCGCCCGACCACGAGCGGCAGCATGACCTCGGCTGCGATGGCATTCATGCGCGATCACGGCGTCCTCAAGGACATCTACTCCGAGAGCGCCGGCACGGCGCACAAGACAGCCAAGGGCACCAAGGTATCGGTGCGCACGGTCAAGGCTCCCGGCTTCGGCCCGAAAGGCGTCTTGCGCTGCATCCTGCCGTTTACGATTTTCCTCAAGCTCAAGGACATCGGTGGCAACGTCCTGCCGCCGTATGACGAGGAGTTTCGTGAAGTCCAGATGGACGTGGCGCAAGCTGCGGCCTACCGCGATCTGGCGGGTCGGCTGACCGCAGAACTGAAACAGGCTCTGGCGCGACGCGATACGACCTTGCTGGGGGTGGTGCTCAACGTGCTGCTGGCCTGGCCGGATTGCTGCTTCCGGTCGGAGACCGTGGTGCATCCGCGCACGCGCAACACCTTGGCGTTTGTCCCGGCTCAGTTCAATGAGTTCGAGATCAGCCCCAAGGAGCGTGAGCTGATCGAGATCTGCAAAGCGGAGAAGGAACAGGGCCGCAAGGTTCTGGCCTACACGGTCTATACCGGCACGCGAGACACCACGTCGCGTCTGAAGGGGCTGCTGGAGCAGGAAGGCTTCAAGGTGGCAGTGCTGCGCGCAAGCGTGGATGCCAGCCGCCGAGAAGACTGGATCGCCGAGCAACTGGACCGTGGCATCGACGTGCTCGTCACCAATCCCGAGCTGGTCAAGACGGGGCTGGACTTGCTGGAGTTTCCGACGATCGTGTTCATGCAGAGTGGCTACAACGTGTATTCGCTCCAGCAGGCGGCACGCCGCTCCTGGCGCATCGGGCAGAAGCAGCCCGTGCGTGTGATCTACCTCGGCTACGCCGGTTCCTCGCAGATGACCTGCCTGGAGCTGATGGCCAAGAAGATCATGGTCTCGCAGTCCACCTCGGGCGACGTGCCCGAATCCGGGCTCGATGTCCTGAACCAGGACGGTGATTCCGTCGAGGTCGCACTGGCCCGGCAGCTTGTCGCCGCATGACACGTTCCACTTACGGCCCTTCGGGGCCGTTTTTTTTGCCGCTCCCGGTAAATCGGACGCTGCCTGGTTCGCATTGTTTGCTGCCGCTCGCGGCCTGAGCGGCGATGGTGAGGGCTGGATGTTTCAGGACGCCGAGCTATGTGCCCCTCTCCACCGTGGTTTCACTATCCCGAACGCCGCCTTCTGGCGGGATTTCTCGGCCTGCTGTGGTCGGTGCTGGCCGGTGGCTGCGCGACGACGACTGCGCCGGTCGCGCCCGACACCATCGCGGAAGTCTTGGCCGCGCCTGAACCCGAGGCTTCCGAGTACATCCCGGTCGTGCGCTACGCCCGCTACACACTGGTCGAACTGGCACCCATGGCGGCGCAGCGCGACCTGTTGTTGCAGACCATCGACGTGTCCATGCCCGAGGATGCCCGCGCCACGGTCGGGGATGGGCTTCGGCACGTGCTCAAACGCAGCGGCTATGGCCTGTGCCAGACCGCGCATGCCGTGATCGAGCTGTACGCGCTGCCGTTGCCGGCGGTACACCTGCACCTCGGCCCCATGACCTTGCGCGATGCGCTGCTCACGCTGGCTGGCCCGGCCTGGGAACTGCACGCGGATGACCGCGCACGGCAAATCTGCTTCGAGCGGCCCGGCGATCGCGCGGTCGCCGAGTCCCCATCCGAGCCACCCGCCACCGAGGCGGTGCAGACGTTCCCGCTGGCACCCATGGTTTCGGGAGGCCAGCCATGAACGCCCCGCAACCTGCCCAGCGATCGACCGCCGCCGTGGTGGTGCAGAGCCTGATGTGGCTCTGGTTGATCTTCCTCAGCGTCTTGGCGGCCCTGGGCTACCAGGCCCTCAGCGACCAGGCCGACCAGGAGCGGCTGGATTCCCGCCTGCAACGCCTGGAAGCGCAGGCAACTGGCTTGGCCGAGACGATCGAGGCCATCCAGCAGCGCCCGGCCGTCGCGACGGACGCTGACCTCAAAGACACCCGCCAGATTCTGGAAGCACGCGCGGCCCAGGTCGAGAAATCTCTCAGTGGCTACGCAGCGGCCGACGACCTCCAGGCGCTGCGCGCGGAGGTCGAGCAGATCAAGGCGCGCCAAGCCGCCGCGCGTGCCACCGCACCCGCCCAGCGGCGCGCATCGCGCACGTCCGCCGCCTCCAAGACCGAGCTGCCGCCGCTGCCATTCCGCGTCGTCGGCGCCGAACTGCGCGCCGGCCAGCGCAGCGTGTCCGTCGCGCCGAGCATCGGGGACTTCACGCCCGCCCAACTTCAGGTGCTGCTGCCCGGGGATGCGGTCGGCCCGTGGCGCCTGCAGGCGATCGAGGGCAACACCGCAGTGTTCCAGGCCGGCAACCAGACCCGCCGCGTGGCGATTCCCTGACCGGAGCACCCCATGAAGCCGTCGATCCTCCTTTTCGCGGTCCTGGTGGCGTCGTCGCAATGGCCCGCCTGGGCGCAGCAGCCCGCAACGACCTCGGCGCGCAACGCACAGAGCCAGGAGCGCCCGCTGGCCGCCCGCGTGCTGGACGACCGGGTGGCAACCGAATGGGGCTTGCAGCCACAAGAATGGGCACGCTACCGCGAGCTGATGGATGGGCCGCTGGGTATCTACTCGCCCAACCTGGACCCGCTGTCCGCCCTGGGCATCGAAGCTCGCACGGACGAAGAACGGCGCCGCTATGCGGAACTGCAGGTGCAGGTGGAAGCGCGCCGCGTCGAGAAGCTGCTCGCCTACCAGCGCGCCTACGACGAGGCCTGGCAGCGCCTGAATCCGGGGATGCAGCGCGTGAACCTGCCCGACGACAAGCCGGGCGCCGGCCCATCCAGCAGTCCCTTGCGCGGCAGCGGCCGCATGGCGGTGTTCGTCAAGGACGGCTGCGCAGCCTGCGGACAGCTCGTGCAGCGCCTGCAATCCTCGGGCGCGGAGTTCGACCTGTACATGGTGGGCAGCCGCCAGGATGACGCGCGCATCCGCGACTGGGCCAAGCGCGCGCAGATCGACCCGGCGCGCGTGCGCGCCGGCAGCATCACGCTCAACCACGACGGCGGCCGCTGGCTGTCACTGGGCCTGCCCGGCGATCTGCCCGCCGCCGTGCGCGAAGTGAACGGCCAATGGCAGCGCCAGCCGTAGCCATGCCCCTGCGCGCACTGGTGCTCACTGCCGGCCTGTATGCCGTTGCCGCCCTGGCCCAGGAGGTTCCGCCACCGGCTTACCAGCTTGCCGCCCAGCGCGCAGGCATCCCCTCGACCGTGCTCTACGCCGTGGCCTTGCAGGAGAGCGGCATCCGGCGCAACGGGCGCCTGGTGCCGTGGCCGTGGTCCCTCAACGTCGCCGGCCAGTCGCGCCGCTTCGCCACGCGCGCCGACGCCTGCGCTGGCCTGCAGCAGGCGATGCGCGCCACGCCGCACACGCGCATTGATGCGGGCCTGGGCCAGATCAACCTCGGCTACCACAAGCACCGCTTTACCGGCGCGTGCGACCTGCTGGATCCGTATCGCAACCTGGCCGTTGCCGCCGAGATCCTGAAGGAGCAGCACACCCCCGGCGAGGACTGGCTGCTGGCGATCGGCCGCTACCACCGCCCCGCAGGCGGCGAGCCCGCCGCCCGCTATCGGCGCAGCGTGTCGCGCCACCTTGCCCGCGTGCAGGGCACGCGACCAGCCGCCGCGGTCCTCGCGGCGCGCCAGGAGACCTCCCCATGACGAAACCCCATCCCGCCCATCTCGCGTTCACGGGCCTACTCATGCTGCTGTCAGGCCTGCCGCTGGCCTCGCGTGCCGGCGAGCCACTGATCGTTGTCGAGGACCGTGGCGGCACGTCGGCATTGCCGTACTACGAAGCCCTGAATCTCCAGCCGCGCGCCAACGCACCGGCGCGGCCGTCCATCCCGACGCCCCAGGTTCCTGCCACACGGGCGGACGAAGCCGCGATGCTGCCGGTGCGCAGCGCCAAGCTCACGCCCGGCACCGTCGCGCGACGGGTGATCGAAGCGCCCGGCCTGCGGCCGTTCGTGGTCATCGGCGACGCCGAGGCTTCCCGGGCCTGGTTGCAGCGCCGCGCCGCCGCTTTGCGCGAACGTGGCGCGGTCGGCCTGGTCGTCAACGTCGAGACCGCGCAGGGCCTGGCGCGGCTGCGCGCCCTGGTGCCGGGCGTGCCGCTCGCGCCCGTGGCCGGCGACGACCTGGCCGATCGCCTGGGCCTGCGGCACTACCCGGCGCTGATCACGGCCACCGGCATCGAGCAATGAAGCCATGTCGGGCAAACAGCCGGTCGAGGTTCTGCTACGCCCAGCGGTGGAGCTATACACCGTCGCGGCGTGTGCAGGCGCCGCGTTTCTGTGCCTGGTGGCCCCATGGTCGCTCGCGCTGAGCCCGGCCATGGGCATCGGCAGCGCCTTGGCGTTCGGCGCCTACGGCGCGATCCGCTACCGCGATGCCCGCATCATCCTGCGCTACCGGCGCAACATCCGCCGTCTGCCGCGTTACGTGATGACCAGCAAGGACGTGCCGGTCAGCCAGCAGCGCCTATTCGTGGGGCGCGGCTTTCTCTGGGAGCAGAAGCACACGCATCGGCTGATGCAGACGTACCGGCCCGAGTTCCGCCGCTACGTCGAGCCGACGCCGGCCTACCGGCTGACCAGGCGCCTGGAGGAACGGCTGGAGTTCGCGCCATTGCCGCTCTCGCGCCTGCCGAAGCTCACCGGCTGGGACGCGCCTTTCAACCCCGTGCGCCCGTTGCCGCCTGTCGGCGGCCTGCCAAGGCTGCACGGCATCGAGCCCGACGAAGTGGACGTCAGCCTGCCGCTGGGCGAGCGCGTCGGGCACTCGCTGGTGCTGGGCACCACGCGGGTGGGCAAGACGCGCCTGGCCGAGTTGTTCGTCACGCAGGACATCCGCCGCAGGAATGCTGCCGGCGAGCATGAGGTCGTCATCGTCATCGACCCCAAGGGGGATGCCGATCTCTTGAAACGGATGTACGTCGAAGCCCAGCGCGCTGGCCGCGAAGGCGAGTTCTACATCTTCCACTTGGGCTGGCCGGAAATCAGCGCCCGCTACAACGCCGTGGGCCGCTTCGGTCGGATCTCGGAAGTGGCGACACGCATCGCGGGGCAGCTCTCCGGCGAAGGCAACAGCGCGGCGTTCCGCGAGTTCGCATGGCGCTTCGTGAACATCATCGCCCGCGCCCTGGTGGAACTGGGGCAGCGCCCGGACTACATGCTGATCCAGCGCCACGTCATCAACATCGACGCGCTGTTCATTGAGTACGCCCAGCACTACTTTGCCAAGACGGAGCCCAAGGCCTGGGAGGTGATCGTCCAGATCGAGGCCAAGCTCAACGAGAAGAACATCCCAAGGAACATGATCGGGCGCGAGAAGCGTGTGGTGGCGCTGGAGCAATACCTCTCCCAGGCGCGCAACTACGACCCTGTGCTCGATGGCCTGCGCTCGGCGGTGCGCTACGACAAGACCTACTTCGACAAGATCGTTGCATCGCTGCTGCCGCTGCTGGAAAAACTCACGAGCGGCAAGATCGCCCAGCTCCTGGCGCCGAACTACTCCGACCTGGCCGACCCGCGCCCGATCTTCGACTGGATGCAGGTGATCAGGAAGCGCGCCGTCGTCTATGTCGGCTTGGACGCGCTGTCCGATGCGGAGGTCGCCGCAGCGGTCGGCAACTCGATGTTCAGCGATCTCGTCTCGGTGGCTGGGCACATCTACAAGCACGGAATCGACGATGGCCTGCCGGGCGCATCGGCTGGTGCGCGCGTGCCGATCAACGTGCATGCGGACGAGTTCAATGAATTGATGGGTGACGAGTTCATTCCGCTCATCAACAAGGGCGGTGGCGCGGGCCTGCAAGTCACCGCCTACACGCAAACGCTTTCGGACATCGAGGCCCGCATCGGCAACCGCGCGAAGGCCGGCCAAGTGATCGGGAATTTCAACAATTTATTCATGTTGCGCGTGCGCGAGACGGCCACCGCGGAACTGCTGACGAGGCAGTTGCCGAAGGTCGAGGTCTATACGACCACCATCGTCTCGGGCGCGACGGACAGCTCAGACATCCGCGGCGCGACGGACTTCACGTCGAACACCCAGGACCGCATCAGCATGGCCAGCGTGCCGATGATCGAGCCGTCACACGTCGTCGGTCTGCCCAAGGGCCAATGCTTCGCGCTGCTGCAGGGCGGCCAGCTTTGGAAGGTGCGCATGCCGCTTCCGGCGCCAGACCCCGATGAAGTGATGCCGACGGACTTGCAGCAACTGGCCGGGTATATGCGCCAGAGCTACAGCGAGGCCACGCAGTGGTGGGAGTTCACCAGTTCCGCAGCCTTGCCGCATGCAGCCTTGCCCGACGACCTGCTGGATGACGCCGCTCCAGCCGAGCCTGACGCGGTGGCCACCGGCGCCGACGACAGCACCGGCGAGGCCGCACCATGAAGGATGCCGCCTCGACCGCGCAGCGGGAGCAGAACCAGCGCCAGGGGCTGATCGTCGGCACCATCACCTTGCCGTTCCGGCTGCTCGGGGTGCTCATCGGCTCGCTGCTGTTCTCGATCGTGGTGGAGTGCGTCGGCATGCACCTGTTCTGGAAGGACCAGGGCTGGCGCCACTCCCAGCAGATGCTGCAGTACGAACTCGGGCACCTGTCCAACCACTTCACGCGCAGCGTGGTGGTGCAGGAGCCCGGGCGCACGGCGCACGAGCTGGTGGATACCGGGTACGAGTGGGTGTTCGTGCGCTCGGGGTTGCTGGAGCGCATGAGCCAGACCGCCGAGCGCGCCCGCGCGGCCAGCCACGGGCAGAGCCGCAACTTCCGCTACTACATCAGCCAAGTCTATGTCTGGGCCGAAAGCTACCTGATCGCTGCGGCCTTCACGACGCTCACCTTCCTGGTGCGCCTGCTGGTCCTGGTACTCACGCTGCCGCTGATCCTCACTGCAGCATTCGTCGGCCTGATCGACGGCCTGGTGCGACGGGATGTGCGCCGGTTCGGCGCGGGCCGCGAATCCGGCTTCATCTACCACCGCGCGAAGGCCAGCCTGATGCCGTTGGCCGTGCTGCCTTGGGTCACCTATCTCGCACTGCCCATAGCGGTGCATCCTCTGGTCATCCTGCTGCCCAGCGCGGCGTTGCTGGGGATGGCAGTCAGCCTGACCGCAGGCAGCTTCAAGAAGTACTTATGAGGTGACACGGGCGGCACTGCTCTGCAAAGCCGTGTGCCGTTCATCGGTTCTGCAGGGTATCAAGAGCAGCATCCAACGCCGTAACCGCCTCGACGACCGTTCTTACCGTCGCCCGATCGAACTCATGATCGCGCTGAGCGTCGTGCACACCGCTATTGAGGTAACCCCATTCAATACTCGTACCGCTGACATTGAGCAGCCTGACCAACGCCCCTACGGCATCCGGCGCACCCGCATGTTGCGCCGCGATACGCTCGACGGCCGACCGCAACTTGGTGCATTTATTGTTCAGCTCCCAAGGCGCGCGGGGCCCGCTCAGCTTGATGTCGATCCGGCCGTCCGCCCGCCGACCCAGCCACGTCCACAGGCGGTCCGTCAGACTCTCCAGCGCCGGCCGGGCCTGGCGCAGTGCCTCGCGTTTCTCGTCAGCCGCCAACGCCTGCTGGGCCAGAAGAACATAGTTCTTCGCTGGCGGGTCGCTGTCGACCCGCAGTTCGTGCTCTCCCTGATGCGGGAGAAACTTGTAGCGCTTGATGGCCGCGGCGCGGCGCACGCCCAACTCCTGCTGGATGCGGTGCAGGAACTCCTCTGCGTGCGAGGTGAGGATAACCTGCTTGCCGTGGAGCAAACCGTCCTCGAAGAAGGTACGCCAGATGCCATCGCGATGGTCGTCGTCTATCGCATTGACGACGTCATCGAAGATGACCACGGGGCAGCCCTGCGCGAGGTTCTTGGCAAGCAGAATCGCCAGACCCAAGCATTTGATGTGCCCTTCGCTGAAGACGATCAACGCGTCGTAGCGCACGCCCGGCTCGCCGGCGAACTCCACCTCGATCTTGCCGTTCTCGGCCACGGGCAACCACAGCGCGTGCAGCAGATCGCCGGGCGGATCGGCCCGGTTGAATGCGTTGTAGAGATGGCGGGCTTGGTCTCCCAGCCCCTGTAGCAGAACCCCCGGCAGAGCGGTCAGGTATGCCTGAATCTCGGGTAGGAAGCCGTCGTAGGCGGCCTTGACCCGCTGATGGTGCACCACCACCGGCATTTCGTCCGTGGCCGCCTGGATCAGGCCGCGGTTCGCGTCGTCGAATTGGGCCACGGTTTGGCGGGCGGCCGCCAGCTCCTGATCCGCAGTCGTGCGCATGGTCCGCAGCCGTTCGATCTCCAGCTGATGCTGTTGCAGGCGGTCCCGCTCCTGGGCCATCGCGCCGCGCTGGGCATGCACGTCGCGCGCCTGCGCGTCGAAGCCTTCGATGATCTGTGCGATCCGTAAGAGGGCTTGCCAGGCGCGCTGGTCCCCATTCACCCAGCCGCCGAGCCAATTGCCCGCCGACGTGGGAGGCAGCAGTGGCAGGCCCGCGGCCTGCGATTCGGCAGGACAAGCGACCCCAGCCGCCGCCACCACGCGGCGCATTTCGTCCCACAGCGCTCGGACCGCCTCGCTCAACTGCGTCCGATGCCCGGCCTCTTGCTGCTGCAGGACGGCCAGTTGCGCGAGCTGCTCCAGGCCCATTCGCGCCCTGGCGAACGGGTCCTGTGCCACAGCGGCCAGTCCGGTTCCACATGCCGGACACGCGGTCGCCCCGTCCGCCAACGCTTGCACGGCCTCGTAGAGCTTCGCGTACGACACCTCGCCCGCGCGGGCCGCGAGTTGCGCGGAAGACGCTTGCCACAGTCCCTGGACGCGGTAGGCCTCTGCCAGCAACGCTTGCAGGCGGGCCTGGGTCACCTCGTGAATGGCAGGCGGGTTGGCGTCCAGCTGAGCCTGGACATACGGTAGCCGTCCTTGCTGCTGCGGCGTACCCAGCAGCCAGTCCACGCAGGCTTGATAGGTCGCGCCAGGTGACATGCGCTGCGCCAAAGCTTGTTCCAGGCCCTCGACCGCTGCGATCTTCTGCGGGTAGGCGGCGATGGTCTGTTCGGAGTTCGCCAACCGCAGGCGACGCTGCGCCAGCTGCGCCGCCTGCACGCCGGCAAGCATCAGGTCCTGATCGAGCGAGGGGTTGAAGCCGCGCACGAACTCGCTGAACTGGTCCACGCCGAACAGGGTGGCGATGAGCTGGCGCTGATCGCTCGGGGTCCGCGCGGCGATTCGGGCGAAATCGTCGAGGCGGTTCTTCTCGATGAAGCAGAAGCGATACTCAGCTTCGTCGGGCTGGACGGCCTGCGCTTCGCCCGCCGCCGTAGACGACAGGACTGGCGCGACGTGGCGGCGCAGGCGAGCGTTGTTGCAGTACGTCCGCTGGTCGACCCGCTTGGCCTGCGCTTCGCTGATCGAACCGAGCATCGCCACTTCCAAGGCTTCGCAGAAGCTGCTCTTGCCGGTGCCGTTGGCACCGTAGACCAAGGTGATGTCATGGCTGAGGTCGAACGTCTCCTGCCGCATGAATCCTCGAAACGGCCCGACTTCGAGCTGGTGCAGTCGCCCGAGCGCCGGCCCGTTTTCGGGGCCGCGCGCGTCCCCGTCGTAGGCGACAGGCATCTGCGCCAGATGCGCGATGGCCAGCGGCGCCAAGCGCGTGGAGCGCCCCCGGCGTGCAGCACCGACCTCGGCCAGTGGCTGCAGGTGATCGAGCACCAGGTGCGCCAGCCGGCGCACGTCGTCGTGCACGTGCCGCTGCGCCAAGTGCGCCAGGAACCGGTGGTACTCCGAACGTATGCTTGCCACAGCGCCCCCTCACTTGGTCAACCACTGACCGTAAGCCTCCACATCGATCATGGGGACCGTTCCACTGAACTGAAGCTGCGCGATCAGCTTGAAAAGAAACGCGGTCGCCGGCTTGTTTTCGTTGGTGTAGCTGTACGCGCCGCTGGCTTGGTCATAGAAAAAGTGCCCGTGGGCGGCAACGCATCCGATGTCCAGACGCCCCTCGGTGAGGTTTGCGTTCAGCGCCTTGTCCATGGATGGACCCAATGCAGGACTCCATTCGCTCTCGAAGGTGAGCAAGCCACCCAGAATCGGAATCAACGGCTTCGCTGGGTAGGTCCCGCCAGCGTGCGGGATCGGCAGGCTCGTGCGGTGCAGCCTGCGCACACTGGCGACCTTCTCCTGGGCATAGGCCACAAGCCCCGCGTCAGCCGTCTGCTTGGCCTCGAAAACGGCGTACACGCTTTCGGCTGGAATGATCGTCTCGTTCTCGTAGGTGAAGATAAAAGGCGAATATTGCCGATCAAACACCACCACATCGATCTGCTGGCTGAAGTTCCCCAGGCTGTCCACCACATGCGCCTTGGCCGCCTGGTACCGTTTGGGCAGATAGGTATCCAGCATGTCGATCCAGACGTTCTCGCTCGCATCCCCCTTCGTACCCGGGTGACCGAAGGTCTTGCGTACTACGGACAAGCGCTGCTGGATGTCCTCATGCAGGGACGACAGGAGCTGGGAAAGCGACCACTGGGACATGCTGTACCTCGATGGGACGTGTATGGAAGCCGATGGAATCAGGACAGTGGGAACTTGGGGCCAAACAGTGCGCGCCAGGCGCGAAGCGCTTCGATATTGCGACCACGACGCGCGTGGTCGATGGCGATGCTTGCGTCTTGGCTCGCCTGGAACAGCAGCTGCTGCGCGCGCTGCTTGCGCGCGGCATCCATATCGTTGCTGATCGCCGGGCCAAGTCCGGCGGGATCCGGCCACTCGTCATGAACTCGATCGGCAAGCGTGGCAAAGAACGACTGGATCTCGCGATCGAACGATCCTCCCCAGCCGCCGTAAAGACACTCAAGGGCCATTACCTCGATCAGGAACGAGGGCTTCACCGGCTTCAGATCGCCGTGCTTGGGATTGTTGTTCCAGTACTTCACCATGCGCACGAGACCTTTCCACTCATTGCCATAGGCTTGGTGCGCTGCGGTCGCCTTGTCCTTATGGATCTCCGGGTCCGTCTTGATCCACTTTCCGGACGCCGTATCGGGGATCTCATACTGGTCGCCGGTATCGAATGCGGGCACCGCATCCACGCTGACCACCCGGTAGTCCGTGTTGTCCTCCGCGTCGATGTGAACACCGAAATCCACGTTGATCGAGCGCGCCTGTTTGCGCACGGCCGCCGAACCGTATTTCTCCACCAATGCAGAGTGGAAATCATCCAGCACTACCGATGCGGCCTTGCCGTGGTAATGCTTCTCCGAGTCCTTCAGCACGAAGAAGATGTCGATATCCTTGAGCGGCTTCGTCTTCGTGTATCGAGCATAGGAACCGGTCAGGAAGCTGCGCGCAATGCCGAACTTGGTCTGCAGGTAGTCCCGCACTTCGTTCTGGCGTTGCGAGGCATTCTTCTGTTCGCGTTCGTTGAGTTCCAGACGCGACTTGAACTTGCGAAAAGCTTCATCGATCGACAGCATCAGCGTTGCCTCCAATATCCGGCCTGACCCGCCAGGCCGCTGTGTTCGACAGTCGAGCCTAGGCTCTGCTTGACCATTCCATCCGTCGAGCGATAACTTCCTTTGCTCCATCCCTCCACATCAGGTCGCCCTGGCTTTGTATCGAGCATTAACTTGTACTTGGCCTGCGATGGCAGCAGCCCAGCTTTCTTGATCGCGTACTTCAACTGCTCGGTATCTGTCCAGAAGCTGCCGTCGCCATCGGACCACCCATACACGATGTCGATATCCCATCGGGTCACGAGCTTGTCGGTTGCCGGGTTGTAGATCTCCAGAATCACCTTGCGCAGATCACCGGTCCCGAGCCACGTCTTGATGGCTCGGGTATTGCTCTCCCAGCGATCCGCAAAGTGCTCAGGGTCCAGCCCACTGAGCAGGATGATGTCTTTCAAGCTCTTGAGGATGTTGTCGGTCACATAGGTAACCGAGTGCGTGTACGAGTAGGTGGCGACGGTGCTCATGACTTGAGGAAACCTCCGAGGTCGAGCGACAGCGCTTGCCCAGCATCGGCCTGCGCCTGCGTGGCAATTCCTTGGCTCAAGTCCCGTGCAATGATGCGAGAACTGTGCTTTTTGAGCGCGCTTTGCACCCAGCCGAGCTGCTCCTTCGGACACGGCAGCGAGACTCCCCAGTCTCCCTTCAACGGCTCGAACCCCAAGACTTCTTCGTTGGCATCATCACCATAGATCGCGTCTTCGTCGAAGAGGCAGTAGATCCTGGTCCGTGGTCCATCGCATGTCGCAACGATGGGCGCGCTCTTGGGTGCCTGGTCGGCGATCAAGCTGGCGGCCACGCCCGTCACGGCCCTGAGTTCAGAGCGAGCCGTGCCGTCCTTGCCCTGAGTGAGCAGTTCGACAATGGCATCCCATGTCTGCAACGCATCGCGGTGCGGCGAGCTGCGAAACGTCCGGCTGACAACGGTGGTCATTTTTGCTTCCCTCCTTGAAGGCGCATTTGCTTTGCCTGTCGTATCGCACTGCGCAAGTGCTCTACGGAAAGCTTGTTCGGATCGATAGCCACTTGCGGGTCGGCCGCGAGGGCGTTGGCTACGACCTTGCGAATGGCCCGACCATCCAATCCGACGCACTCGCCAGCGCACGCGTCGAACTGGTGAGCCGAGGAAAGCTTGCCAATCCCCGGAAATGTCTTTGCCAGGCCATTCAGGCAGTCCACTAGGATCTGCTTGCAGGCATCCTTGCCGGGCAGTGGCACCTCCATCACCATGTCGCAACGAGATAGGAAGGCACTGTCGACGGCCTGTGGGAAGTTGCTGGTGGCCACGAACAGCAGATGCGGGTTGCGTTCGGCCAACATGTCCAACTGCACCAACACCGCGTCGGTGGCCCGGTGCACATCAACCGGGTTGGCTTCCAGGCTGAGCTTCGCTCGATCAGCCGCAAGCGTTTCGACCTCGTCCAGAAGGACGATCGTCGGGCCCGCCGCTGCGGATTCTGCGATCGATTGCGAGAACAGGTCTGCCACGGCGCGTTGAGTCTTTCCCATTGCAGAGCTCGTCAGCGTGTGAGGCTCCACTTCCAGCAATCGAAACTTCGCAGAAGAAAAAGATTCGGCCACACGATGCGCCAAGCCCCGTGCCAAGGAGGTCTTCCCAGTCCCCGGCGGGCCGACCAACAAGATCACGCCGTGCAGGGGGAGTACCGTGCGCTCCACCTTGGGGCGCACCGTGAAGTTGACGATCGCTTGTGACAGCAACTGTTTTTTGATGGCTTCGTCCATCACGATCGAATCCCACAAGTCACCCAGCGACTTATCCGGCAGCTTCCAGCTTCGATGGATGCCTTTCGGCAAAGTGGCGTCTGATGAAGGATTCTTGGTCATCCGTGGCTCTCGGCGGGTCAGAGAATGGTGCGATAGGTCGCCAGCACCTTGGTCGTTTGCACAAGGCCTTGGCGCAGCAGGATTTCGAGATAGCGGTCCACATCGATCGGCGGATGCTTGAGTTGGGCACGCTGGCGCTGCGCAGCCGACACTACGGCGGCCGCATCCAGATCCAGCAGGTTGTCCACAAACTCATCGGGGTGCTGCGATTCGATGCCGTACGGAGCCAGCAGATCGTTCGGGAAATCACGTTCGTTGAACGTCACAATCACGCTCGCACCGCAGCGAATCGCCGCAGCCAGGACGTGCCGATCGTTCGGATCGGGTAATGTCAGGCCTGCCACGAGCGCTTCGTAGCCCTCCACCAAGCCGTCCGGAATGGCCCTGTCCATGAGATCCGACGTCCTGTCGACCTGAACCCGGGTGAGATCGGGGCGGTTGATCAACAGATTGCGTTTCCACTCCTCATGAATGGCTTGGCTCCACCGCGCCCGGAAGCGGCCAGACAGGCCGAGCCACATCAGGAAATCCCGCAGTGGCGCGGGATATAGAACGCACGCGTCGTAGACGGCGGTGAATGGGGAATGCCTCATTCGTATCCCATTCCCAACTCTTGCGACTGCTGAGCGAGTTCGGCCATCGCCTGCTCACTGGCGCGCTCGCGCGCTTCCTTGTACTGCATCAGATCGGCGAACCTCACCCTGCGGTGCTTGCCGGTGCGATGAAATGCCAACACCCCATCTTCTAGCAGCTTGACGAAATGGGGACGGGACACGTTGAGCAAGTCCGCCGCCTCTTGGGTCGTCAGCTCTGCATGGACGGGCACCACCTTTACTGCATTGCCATCGGCCAACTCGGCCAGGATGTCGACCAGCAGGCGTAAAGCCGAGGTAGGCAGTTCCACCTGATGAGCCTGTTTGTGGTCATCAAAGATCTGGATGTGCTGCGTCTCGAACTGGGTTGCGAGGTAAGCCGCCAAGGCACGTTGACCCTGGACGGCTGCCTTAACCTCTCCCGCGGCGGGAAGGGTCATCTTGGATTGGGCAGTGGCGGTGGTCATGGGTAGCTCCTAAGCGAAAACGGTTGCAGAGCCGATCATATTCGAAACACTCGAAAAACGCAATAATCGAAACTCCACCCGGGCTTTTGTAGGTTCGCTCGCGGTATGCCCAATCCGGTCGTCCGCCAGTTCCTATTGTTTGCGGCCTAAAACAGCCCTGATCTCCACGATCACCCCATTGCTGATCACACAGGAATGGCGCGATGGTGGCTTCGATCTGGCTGCGCGCCGCGCATCGCGGCGTGCCCACTTTTCTCGTGACGGCCCTCCTGCTGGGTCAGTCCCAGATGGCCTTGGCCGAGTCTCCGGCACAGCGCCAGGAGCTGGTCGCCGCACTGCGCCAGCTCGACGCGCTGGAGCGCACCGTCGCGGACAGCGCCGCGCATGCCCCCATCCAGCCGGGCGAGCGCTACCACTTCGACTACCCGCGGCTGCTGGCTGACCTGGCGCGCGTTCGCGCCGGCATCCAGTTTCACCTGACGCCATCGCGCGCTCAGCCGCGCGACCCCTCCGAACTGGCCGGCGACTACCGCACCGAGCGGGCGGCCGAGCCGCTGCCGGCGACGACTGCGGGGGGCAAGCAATGAACGGCGCCCAGGTCTCGGCATTTCAAGCCAACAGCGGCATCGCGCCTTCCGCAATGGCGACCGTCCTGGTCGGCGTCGTGTTCGCGGTCCTGCTCGTGTGGGGCGTCTGGGCCATCCGAACGGCCTACGTGGGGTGGTCCGAGAGCCGCCTCAACCAGCGCCAGTTCCTCGGCGTCTGCATCCGCTTCGTCGCGATGTACCTCGTCCTGAGTTTCTTCCTTCTGTCCTGACCTGAAAGGCCCGACCATGCACAACCGCATCCTCACTTCCCGTCTCGCCCAGCGCGCCGCCATGGCCCTGGGCGCCGCCGCGCTGCCCGCGCTGTCGTTCGCGCAAGGCCTGCCGCAGTTGGAGAACCCGACGCGCGGCACCGGCAACGGCATCATGGAGACGATCCGCAACTACGGCTACGACATCATCATGCTCGTGGCCCTGCTGGTGGTGGCGTCGATGTTCATCGGCGTCTGCTACCACGCCTACGGAACCTACGCGGAGATCCACACCGGCCGCAAGACGTGGGGCCAATTCGGCCTCACGGTCGCCATCGGCGCCGTGTTGCTCGTGATCGGCATCTGGCTGCTCACCGAAGCCACGGGCATCCTGTAAGGCGAGGCCGGTATGTCCGAGCAGCAGCACGTCCGTGCGGACGGGACGGTCACGTTCCTTCCGCACCGGCTCAACCGCCATCCCGTTGTCGTGCGCGGCCTCACCGCCGACGAGCTGTGGATCTGCTGCGGCCTGTCCGGCGCCGCCGGCCTGCTGGTCGGCGCGCCGCTTTCGTGGGTGTTCCGCACGATCGCCATCGCACCGACGTTCGTTGTCCTGGGCGTGGCCTTGGGCGTGTTCATCGGCGGCGGCATCCTGCGCCGCCTCAAGCGTGGGCGCCCCGACACCTGGCTTTATCGGCAGTTGCAGTGGCGCATCGCAACGGGCCATCCGCTGATGGCCGGCTGGGTGGGCGGCCACGTGCTGATCTCGCGCTCGGGCTTCTGGTCCACCCGCAGGAGCATGCGATGAGTCGCTTCAAGAACGAGATCGCCCACCTGCAGGCGCACATCAAGACCTTGCGCCTGGGCGCGGGCGCGCTGGTCATTGTCGCCCTGGTCATGGGCGGCGGCTGGTGGAGCGCGCCGCGCGACCTGACCATCCACGTCCCGCCCGACCTGCGCTCTGGCAGTACCCGCAAGTGGTGGGAAGTGCCGCCCGAATCGGTCTATGCGTTCACGTTCTACGTGTTCCAGACGCTGAACCGCTGGCCGACCAATGGCGAAGAAGACTACTCGCGCAACCTCCACACGCTCTCGCCGTACCTCACCCCGTCCTGCCAGGCCTTCCTTCGCGCGGACTACGACTACCGCCGCTCCACCGGCGAGCTACGCCAGCGCGTGCGCGGCATCTACGAGATTCCCGGCCGCGGCTATGGCGACGACCCCACGGCGCGCGTGCGCACCGTGTCCGATCGCGACTGGGTGGTGACGCTGGACATCACGGCGGACGAGTACTACGGCGCCGAGCAGGTCAAGCGCGCCCTGGTGCGTTATCCGATCAAGGTCACGCGGGTGGACGTCGATCCCGCCCGCAACCCGTTCGGCCTGGCGCTGGACTGCTACGAAGGCGCGCCCCAGCGCATCAGTGCACCGGAGCCGGCGCGCCCGGCGTCGAGTGGCCTGTCTCCGCAAGCGCCTCAAGGAGGAAACACCCCATGAAGCATCCTGTACTCGCGCTGCTGGGGCTACTGGCCGTGGCCGCGGCACCCGTCGCCCAGGCGGTGGAGATCCTGCGTTGGGAACGCATGCCACTGGCAGTGCCGCTGAAGGTCGGTCAGGAACGCATCGTGTTCATCGACCGGAACGTGCGCGTGGGCGTGCCCGCGGGCGTGGGCGAACGCCTGCGCGTGCAGAGTGCGGGTGGCGCGGTGTACCTGCGCGCCAGCGAGCCGATCGAGCCCACGCGGTTGCAACTGCAGGACGCCGACACGGGCGCGCTGATCCTGCTGGACATCGCAGCCGAACCGCCCAAGGACGGGGAAGCCGAGCTGGAGCCGGTGCGCATCGTCGAGGGTGACAGCGCACCGGGACGCTATGGCGAGCAGGCCGACAGTGCCGAGGCCCCGGCACGCGCCCAGGGCCAGGCAGGTGCGCGGACCGCGCGGCGCGAAACTCCGGTCCCTGTCGTGCTGACGCGCTTCGCCGCGCAGAACCTCTACGCACCGCTGCGCACCGTCGAGCCGCTTCCGGGCGTCATGCGGGTCAACCTGCCCCGCGACCTCGACCTGGACACACTGATGCCAACGCTGCCGGTGCGCGCGGTCGCGCTCGCGTCGTGGCGCCTGGAAGACCAATGGGTGACTGCCGTGCGCCTTACCAACACCGGCGCCGACTGGGTCGCGCTCGACCCGCGCGTGCTGCAAGGCGATTTCCTCACCGCCACCTTCCAGCACGAGGCGCTGGGCCCGCGCGGCACGCCCGAGGACACGACCGTCCTCTACCTGGTCACGGGCGGCCGCGGCCTCGCGCAGTCGCTGCTGCCGGCGATTCACCGCTTCGACCCTGCCGTGCATCTGCCGCAGCCGGACGGCGACGAGAACGCCAAGGAGGCCCGCCATGCGCAGTAACGGCCTGCTCAAGTGGCTGATGATCCCTGTCGCCATCCTGGTGCTGTTCGTCGGTATCCGGCTGTTCTCGGGTGGAGGCAGCACGGCGCCACCCGCGGCGGACAACGGCGCCCAGCTCACGCCCGAGGAAATGAAGGCGCTGGGCATCGAAGGCGACACCCCGCGCGACACCGTGGCGACGCTCGTTGCCCAAGTGAAGCAGTTGCGCACCGAGCTTCAGACCGCGCTCTCGGACAACAAGTCGCAGCGTGAAGAGAACCAGCGACTGCGCCAGCGCGAGAACTCCATCGACCAGCGCATCAACTCGGCGCTCGAATCCGAGCGGTCCAACCTGCGCCGCGACCAGGAGCAGGCGGCCAGCGCGCGCCAGCAGACCGAAGGGCTGCTCGCCGACCTGCAGCGGCGCCTGGACAGCATCGGCGGGCGCGGCGGCGGCCATGCGGACCTGCCCGTGGGCCTGGGGCTGCAGGGCGGCGACGAGGCCGGCATGGAGGGCGGCGTGCGGTGGGTCGAGCCGGACGACGCAAAGCCCGCCGAGGGGCGCAACGGCGGTCGTGGCGCGAGCGGCGGAATGAGCTTCCCCACGAGCTTCGGCCCGGCGCAGAGCACGCTCGAAACCACCGCGGAAACCGTGGCCAACGCGGGCGCCCGCGCCTCTGGGGTCAAGAGTGCCAAGCCGGTCTATACCGTGCCGACCAACTCCACGCTCATGGGTTCGGTCGCCATGACCGCGCTGATCGGCCGCGTGCCGATCGACGGCACGGTCAACGATCCCTATCCGTTCAAAGTCCTGGTCGGGCCGGACAACCTGACCGCCAATGGCATCGACATTCCCGACGTGGCCGGCGCCGTGTTCAGCGGCACCGCATCGGGCGACTGGACGCTTTCGTGCGTGCGCGGCCAGGTGCGCAGCATCACGTTCGTCTTCAACGACGGCACGATCCGCACGATCCCCGAAGACCGCGAGGGCAACCAGCAGAACAACCAGCAACGCGACGGCTTGGGCTGGATCAGCGACCCGCACGGCATCCCCTGCGTCAGCGGCGAGCGGCGCAGCAACGCCCAGCAGTACCTCGGCTCGCAGGCCCTGATCACCGCGGCCGGTGCCGGCGTGGCCTCGCTCATCGAGAGCGACAGCGGCCGCATGTCCTATGTCGGCTCGGACGGCTCCATCGGCACCGTGGGCATCACCGGCCAGGAAGCGGTCGGCCAGATTCTCGCGGGCGGTGTCCGGGACATGTCGGCCTGGGTCAACAAGCTCTACGGCCAGGCGTTCGCCGCCGTCTATGTGCAGCCCGGCGCCAAGGTCGCCGTCCACCTCGAAAAACCGCTCGCCATCGACTTCGATCCCGAAGGCCGCAAGGTCGATCACCGCGCAGGAGAAAGCCATGCTCTCGAACTCGATTAAGGGCCTGGTGCTGGCCCTCGCCGTCGCGGTGCTCGGCGGCTGCGCCACCAGCAAGGAAAAGCTGCTGACCCACGGTGACCGCACGATGATGGACATCTGGCAGCAGGAGGCCGGCGACGGCGGTGGCGCAGCCGGACGGAACGCCGGCCGCCAGCTGCTCGATGCGCGCCAGAGCCTGCGTCGGCCCCTGACCGACGCCGACGTGCAGGCCGCACCTGTCGAGCAGATGCGCTACACGCGCACCGCGCGCAATGAGGTCCACCGCCAGTTCCAGCGCCTGCCCAATCCCGATCTCGTGATGTACGTGTACCCGCATCTGGCCGGCACCGATCCCGTGCCGGTGCCCGGCTACACGACCGTCTTCCCGCTCTACCAGCGCATCCAGTACGCGATGCCGGGCGAGCGCGTGGAGGACTACTGATGCGGTGGAAACTCCCATGGCCGAAGCTGGCCGGCGCCGGCTCCAGTAGCCCGGCTAGCGATGAGCAGCCGGACAGCTGGCAGCGCCACGTCGAGGCCTTGCGCCAGGCCGGCATCCCCGAACCCGGTTCGGCAGTCCACGGCCGCAAGCCAGCGACCGTGGCCGACGAGCAGGCGCTGTACGACGTTGCGCCGTCCTTCGTGGAACTGCTGCCCTGGGTGGAGTTCTTGCCCGGGTCGAAATCGATGCTCCTGGAGGATGGCCAATCGGTGGCGGCGTTCTACGAACTGGTGCCGCTGGGCACCGAAGGCCGGGAACCCGGCTGGCTCGCGCATGCCCGCGACGCCCTGGAAAACGCGCTTCAGGACAGTTTCGATGAACTGGACGAGAACCCGTGGGTGCTCCAGCTCTATGCCCAGGACGAACCGAGCTTCGACCAGTACATGCAGACCTTGCGCGATTACGTGCAGCCACGTGCGCGCGGCTCGGCGTTCACCGAGTTCTACTTGCGCTTCTTCGGCCACCACCTGCGCGCTGTGGCCAAGCCCGGCGGCCTGTTCGAGGACACGGTGGTTACGCGGCTGCGCTGGCGCGGGCAGACGCGGCGTGTGCGCATGGTGGTGTACCGCCGCGCGAGCGGACAGGGACAGGCAAACCGCCGCGGCCAGACACCCGAGCAGATGCTGGGCATCGTCTGCGACCGCCTATGCGGCGGCCTGGCGAACGCCGGCATCCAGGCCCGGCGCATGGTTGCAGCGGACGTTCACGACTGGCTGCTGCGATGGTTCAACCCGCGCCCCACGCTGCTCGGCCCTGGGGTGGAGGACCGGGAGCGCTTCTACGCGTTGGCGCGCTATCCGGACAGTACCGAGGAAAGCGAGGCCGGCGAGATCGAGTTGGCGAGCGGGCGGGATTTCAGCCAGCGGCTGTTCTTTGGGCAGCCGCGCTCGGACGTGGCGCAAGGGGCCTGGTACTTCGACGGCATGCCGCACCGCGTGCTGATCACCGACCGGCTGCGCATGCCGCCCGGCACCGGGCACCTGACCGGCGAGACCCGCAAGGGAGACGCGATCAACACGCTATTCGATCAGATGCCCGAGGACACCTTGATGTGTCTCACCATGGTGGCCACGCCGCAGGACGTCCTCGAATCGGACCTCAACCATCTGGCGAAGAAAGCTGTGGGCGAGACGCTGGCGTCGGAGCAGACGCTCAAGGACGTGCATGAAGCCCGCTCCCTGATCGGCAGCGCGCACAAGCTCTACCGGGGCACTCTGGCGTTCTACCTACGCGGGCGCGACGAGGCGGAACTGGATCGGCGCGGCCTGGACCTCGCGAACGTGATGCTCAACGCCGGCCTGCAGCCGGTGCGCGAGGACGACGAGGTGGCGCCGCTCAACAGCTACCTGCGCTGGCTGCCGTGCTGCTACAACCCCGGCAAGGACCGGCGCCGGTGGTACACGCAACTGATGTTCGCCCAGCACGCGGCGAACCTGTCGCCGGTGTGGGGCCGCGCCCAGGGCACGGGGCACCCCGGCATCACGATGTTCAATCGCGGAGGCGGCCCGATTACGTTTGACCCCTTGAACAGGTTGGATCGGCAGATGAATGCCCATCTGTTCCTGTTCGGTCCCACGGGCTCGGGCAAGAGCGCCACGCTCAACAACCTGCTGAACCAGGTCACCGCGATCTATCGGCCGCGCCTCTTCATCGTGGAAGCCGGCAACAGCTTCGGCTTGTTCAGCGACTTCGCCAGGCGCCTGGGGCTGACCGTGAACCGGGTCAAGCTGGCACCCGGCTCGGGCATCAGCCTGGCGCCGTTCGCCGACGCACGCCGGCTGATCGAAACGCCCAGCGACGTGCAGACGCTCGATGCCGATGCACTGGACGAAGACCTGCCACCGGATGCCTCGGCCATGGAGGCGGACGAGCAGCGCGACGTGCTGGGCGAGCTGGAGATCACGGCACGGCTGATGATCACGGGCGGCGAAGACAAGGAAGAAGCGCGGATGACGCGGGCCGACCGCTCGCTGATCCGCCAGTGCATCCTCGACGCGGCCGAACATTGCGTGGCAGAGAAGCGCACTGTGCTCACGCGCGATGTGCGCAATGCGCTGCGCACCCGCGGCCAGGACCCGACGTTGCCCGAGATGCGGCGCGTGCGGCTGCTGGAGATGGCGGACGCGATGGACATGTTCTGCCAAGGCACGGACGGCGAGATGTTCGACCGCGACGGCACGCCGTGGCCCGAGGCCGACATCACGCTGGTCGATCTGGCGACCTACGCCCGCGAGGGCTACAACGCGCAGCTCTCGATCGCGTACATCAGCCTCATCAGCACGGTGAACAACATCGCGGAGCGTGACCAGTATCTCGGCCGCCCGATCATCAACGTGACCGACGAAGGCCACGTGATCACCAAGAACCCGCTGCTCGCGCCGTATACCGTGAAAATTACAAAAATGTGGCGCAAGCTGGGGGCCTGGTACTGGCTAGCTACACAAAATATTGACGACCTACCGCGCGCCGCGGAGCCGATGCTCAACATGATCGAGTGGTGGATCTGCCTGTCGATGCCCCCCGATGAAGTGGAGAAGATCGCGCGGTTCCGCGAACTGAGCCAAGCGCAGAAAGCGCTGATGCTCTCGGCACGCAAGGAAGCGGGCAAGTTCACCGAGGGCGTCATCCTCTCCAAGAGCATGGAGGTGCTCTTCCGCGCCGTGCCGCCGAGCCTGTATCTCGCGCTCGCGCAGACCGAACCCGAAGAGAAGGCCGAGCGCTACCAGCTCATGCAGCAGCACGGCGTCAGCGAGTTGGATGCCGCCTTCAAGGTGGCCGAGAAGATCGACCGGGCACGCGGCATCGAGTCGCCGGCCCTGGACCTGCCCTGAATCTGCCGTACACCGGAGAACGCCATGGAACAGAAACGCCCATCCATTCCGATGCAGGTCCAGGCGTTCCGTCGTCGGCGCTGGCAGTTCCGCTGGCCCTGGGCATTGGCCGCGGTGCTGGTTGCGCTGCTGCTGATCTGGCTCGTGTCACGTTCGCCAGGCGGGTCCACACCTCAGACTTCGGCGCCAGTCAGCGACACGCAGGTGGCTGGGCCTCCGTGGCAGATGGGCAATCCGGAAGGGCGTTTCACGCTGACGCTCTACGCGGACCTCGAATGCCCGTTCTGCCGGTCCTATTTTCCAGTGCTCAAGCGTTGGGTGGCCGGCAATGCGGACGTGACCTTGCAATGGCACCACCTGCCGTTGGCCGCGCATGAGCCAGCCGCGTCCGCCGAAGCGCGCCTGGCGGAATGCGCGGGCGAAGCCGGCAGCCATGCCGCCTTTTGGCAGGCCGTCGAATGGGTCTATGCCCACACGCGGAGCGACGGCCAGGGCTTGCCTGAAGGGCTGCGCTACCCCGACCTCACTCCAGCGATCGAGCAGTGTCTGGCGAGCGAGCGGCCCGATGCACCGATCCGCGCCCAGACGGCGGAAGCCACGAACAGCGGCGTGATCGCCACGCCATCGCTGCGGCTGCACGATCGCGAAACCGGCAAGGCGATCCTGCTGCAGGGCCCGATCGAGGGCGATGCCTTGCTGTCGGCCATGGACATGCTCGCGGCCGGCGATCCCGCCGCCATACCCACATCGGAAATGCCTGCCGACGTCGTCGGCGACATGCCCAGGTAGCCCCGGTCTTCAAGGCTACGGCGCAGTCCGCTGCGCTGACCGCAACCCGTTCGCCTCGCATCCTGGCCGCGAACGATCACCGCCACCGCGGTGATGGATGCACCTTGTTCGTTCCCCAGGAGGGCTTGCCCTCCCCGGGCGCGCGCCCTCCGATCTCACCATTTGGAGGTTCGCCATGTCTTTCGTCGTCAATGACTCCTGCCTGGAGTCGCTTTCCGCCATCGCTGCCCAGCACGAGGACTGGATCATCCAGCAAGCCATTGCGCTGCTGGAGAAGCGGGTTTTCAAAGCGGGTCCGAAACTCCTCGACCCCACGGCCGTGCGCGACTACCTGCGCGTGAAGCTGGTGGCCGAGCCCAACGAAATATTCGTCGCTGTGTTCCTGGACAGCATGCACCAGGTACTGGCCTACGAGCCGCTGTTCAGGGGCACGATCAACGCGACTTCGGTCTATCCGCGTGTCGTTGTGCAGCGTGTTCTGCAGTTGAATGCGGCCGCGGTGGTCTTCGCGCACCAGCACCCCTCGGGCATTTCCGAGCCGTCGAGCGCGGATCGCATGCTGACCCAGCAACTGCAGGCCGCGCTGGCGCTCATCGATGTGCGGGTACTGGACCACATCATCGTCGGCCAGGGTGCCCCGTTCTCCTTTGCGGAGTCCGGCCTGCTGTAAGGGTTGTACTGCTTCGTTGATCAGCGCGGAGGCTTCGGCCTCCGCATTTTTCTGCGCGGCGACACAAGCAGGTATGCGGGGTGGCCGCGATGCGCATTGTTTGTTGGGGCCGCATGGGGTTCGGCGTTTGACTATGGCCCTGATCAACTTCCGGGGTGCAAGACATGCCAGGAGCTTTTACCCGGTTCGCACCAGGCTGGCGAACCCTTGGCCTGGCCATCGTGCTGCCGGCGTCGTTCGCGGCATTCAGCCCGGCCGCGTTCGCCGCCGACGTGGTGGTCGTCACCGACAGCCGCCACCCGGTCAAGACCATGGGCGGCGAGCGGCTGATCGAGCTGGACCGGGCATCCGGGCTCGAAGCAGAGCTTTCCGCAGATCTGCCAGCCGACCCCGAGCGCGCAGCAGCCATCGTCCGGCAACGCCTGAACCAAGGCGGCACCGACCTTCAGCGCCGCATTGGCACCGCCTACCAGGGCATCACCGACGCATGGAGTTTGGGTGTCACGACCATCCCGGCCGTCGTGGTGGACCAACGCTATGTGGTCTATGGCGAGCCTGACGTGGCCCGGGCCGTGTCCTGCATCGAGCAGCACCGGAGGAGGCAACCGTGACCTATCGCCCATTCGACCTGCTGCGCCGCCTGCGCGTCGCCGTGGCCTCGCTGCTGCTGGTCAGCGCCACGGGCAGCTACGCCCTGAACACCGTCACCATCGTGTCCTCCGTCATGTCGCCGGACTGCCTGGAGTACCGGGTGGTGGGCATCTGCTACTGGCTGTATTGCACCTATGGCGGCTGCTCGGTGCGCACGTCCACCAAGGTCCGGCACTACGTCCCCGATGCGGTCGTCTCCAGCTACAGCAACACCGGAGAGAACCCCTGGGTCGAAGTGCGAGCGATGAGCATGCCGAACGCCTCGGCCCAGGCAGGCGGCGACGGCACCACCAACGAAGACCACGAAAACAACCTCGCCAAATTCAAGAACGCCGATGTCATCGGCCATCCCGGCGGCGAGGTGTTCAACCAGTTCGCCTCGTCCTCGGGCTATTTTTGCCAAGGCGCGGGAACGGCCTTCATGCCGTATCTGCTCAGCACCTTGGACACGCTGGCCTGGCGCTACAACGTGCCCGAGATGGCCTACCCGGAGGCGCTGATCCCGGGCCGGCGCGAGGTCGGTGCGCGCACCACGATGAACCTCTGGGGCAATGTCTATCCGCGCGGCGGCTTCCTGCACCAGACCGACGACCACAAATCCGGGGCGGTCGTGGCTCAGCGCGCCGGTGACGTCGTCACGCGGCGCGGGCAGTTGCACGTGTACCAGCCGCTGCTCGCCAACGCGCGTGATGGCTACTGGCCGGCCGGCGCGCTGATGGAAGGTGATGCCTCGACCGGCAAGTGGCAGGAACTGACGCCGCGCCTGTCGAACACCTGCGTGGTGTTCCCCCACAGCGGCACGCTGACCCAAGCCCAGCAAGGCGACTACGCGTGGGCGCTGTGGCGTCCGTATGCGTGCTGCGAACGCCGGGGCCAGGTGTTCCTCGGCAGCGTCGATTTCCTCTGAGGTGCCACGATGAAGCGTCCTGAACCGAAGAACCTGTCCACCAAGGCGTGCCGCCTGCTGCGCCCGACGGCACTGGCCGGCACGCTCGCCCTGGTCTGCGGCCTGGCGTGGGCACAGGTCGGATACCAGAACAGCGGCCCCGTCATTGGCGATGACGTCATGTACTCGATCGGCGGCGGCAGCGCGGTGTCCATGGGCCGCGCGGCCGGCATGCGCTCCATCGGGGTCGGTGTGGGGTGGAACAGCAACCTGATCTGCGGCGACATGAGCATCCAGACCACGCTGCGCAATCAGCTCAACGGCATCACGAACGGCTTTCAGCAGATCATGAGCAACGTAATCCAGAGCGCCACCAGCGCGGTAGCGTCCCTGCCGGCGCTGATCATTCAGCGCGCCGATCCGGGCCTGTACAACCTGCTGACCAACGGCGTGCTGCAGGCGCGGCTGGACTTCGACCGCTCCAAGCTGACGTGCCGCGCCATGGCGGAGAAGATGGCCGAGACAGCGGGTGGCCAGCTTGGCTGGAGCCAGATGGCCGAAGGCATGGCCTTGCGTGACGCGGTTGGCAGCAACGATGCCGTGTCGGCCGTCGAGCAGGCCGAGACGCGCCGCGGCAACGACGGCGTGCCCTGGGTGGGTGGCAGCAATGCTGGTGGCGCAGGCCAGTCCGCCATCCGGGTGGTCGGCGACGTCACCCGCGCGGGCTACAACCTGGTCAACGGTCGTGGCGTGACGGACACATCCTCCATCGCGTCCGCCAGTTGTGCGAGCCTGTCCTGCCAGACCTGGACGTCGCCGCAGCAGGCGACCGAATGGGCCACGCGGGTCCTCGGAGAGCAGGTGCAGCGCACCTGCGACTCCTGCACCAAGACCGAGACGGTGCCCGGCGTCGGGCTGACGCCGCTGATCCAGGAAGAGTACGAGGCGAAGCTGGAGGTCCTTCAGGAGCTGGTTTCCGGCACGCGCACTACCACCTTTGAGAACCTGCGCGAGGCTGGCAGCACGTCGCTGCCAATCACGCGTGGCGTGATCGAGGCGCTGCGCGACGAGCCGGACCAGGACCTTCTGGCGCGGCGCCTCGCGTCGGAGGTGGCGCTGTCGTCGGTGCTGGAAAAAGCGCTGCTGCTCCAGCGCACGCTGCTCACGGGCAAGAAGGAGCCCAACGTCGCAGCCAACGAACTCGCGGTCAAGGCCGTGAACCACGAGAGCGACACGCTCGACCGGGAGATCCGCAACCTGAAGACGGAGCTGGAGCTTCGGCGCGAGCTGGCAAACAACTCACCGATGGCCATCATCCAGCGGCACGGTACGCGCGCGGCAGGCTCGCGCGGCATCTACGAGGGTGATCCGGTACCCGACCGCCTCGACCAGTTGCAGAAGGGCAATCCAGGAGCCAGGCCATGAGCGCGGCGCGCATGACTTGGCGCCCCTTGCGCTGGCTGTTCAGCCGGCGCGCGGCGAAGGCGCTGCTGTGGACGGTGCTGATCGTTGCCGCCGCGGTCGCGGCCAACATCGCCGGCATCTACCTGGTCGGCAGCGTTGCCGGCTGGGAGCGGTGGCTCGCCGCCGCTGCGGGTTACTTATTCGTGTGGCGGCTGTGTCTATACGGGGCGACGGTGTACGGGTGGATCTGGATGCGCCGCCGGCTGCTGGTACGTGAGGACGACGCCCAGGCGCGGCACCGCCTGGTGCGCACCGAGATCGCAGGCGTCGTCGCCATCGTGGCGCTGGAAGCCAGCCTGTTGATGCAGGGCTGAGAGGAGATTCGGGCCATGACTCTGTTCACGACCGACTACCTGGAGTATTACCTTACGCTGGTGTCCTGGATCGTCAACAACGGCATCTGGGCCGTGCTGGTATCCAGCGGCGTCTTCGCGCTGCCTTTCGTGGCGATCATCGTGCAGGAGTGGTTGAAGGCCCGTGCAGAAGGCGCCGACGAGGGCAATAAAGGCGTGCTGAGCGCCGCCCGCATCGAGAACCGGGTCTTCGTCGCCATCGTGGTGGTGATGTTCGCGGGCATCCCGTTCATCGACGTGGACCTCAACACCATCCAGTACGACAGCTCGCGCTCGGCGCAATGCCAGGTCAGTGTGCCGCAGCCCTCGAATACCGGCTGGTCGCAATCTTTCAGCACCATCAACAACCAGTCGGCGAAGGTGCCGGTGTGGTGGGCGTTCATGCACGCGCTCTCGCGCGCCGTCACGGGCGCTTCAGTGGCAGCGATCCCGTGCGGCACGGACCTGCGGCAGATGCGCATGGAGATCGACGCGACTCGCATTGACGACCCAGTGTTGGCTCAGGAAGTAGCGGATTTCTCGCGGGATTGCTATGGGGCTGCGCGGGCGAAATTGTTCATGCAGCGGCCTCAACTCGATGAGCAGCAGCTGCACGACGTAACCTGGATCGGCTCACGCTTCTTCACGGACACGAACGGCTACTACGACACATACCGTTCCAGCACCCCGCGCGAGGACTGGCCCTATGACAGCACGCGCGACGCAGGGCTTGCGCAGGTGGCCAGCGGCGGCGGCTATCCGACCTGCAGGCAATGGTGGGCCGATGGCAGCAATGGACTGCGGGCACGCTTGCTGGGTCAGGTGGACCCGAGCCTGCTCAATCGCCTGGCGGGCTGGGCTGGCTTCCTGAGCCGTGCCGAGGTGGACGATTCGGTGATCCGCGCGATCGCGTCACCGCGACAGCAGAAGCTGAACCAAGGCAGCGTCTATACGGACTACGGTGGCCAGATCGAAATGACCGACCCAAACATCATCACCCGGGCGGCGGCCGACGTAGGACTGGCGGTAGGCTCGCTGGGCTACTTCCCCTCCATGGATGCAATGCGCCAGGCTCTTCCGATGGTGCTGGCGCTCTTGAAGATGGCGCTGGTTGTCTGCATTCCGGTGGTGCTCATGGTTAGCACCTACAACCTGAAAACACTCGTGACGGTCAGCGTGGTGCAGTTTGCGCTGTTCTTCGTGGATTTCTGGTTCCAACTCGCGCGCTGGATCGACAGCACCATTCTGGACGCGCTCTACGGATGGGGCTGGGGATGGAACCGGCCGCATACGAATTTCGATCCGGTCATGGGCCTCAACAATGCCTTCGGAGACATGCTGTTGAATTTCGTCATGGCGACGATGTTCATCGTGCTGCCCTTGTTCTGGGTAACCGCCTTGGGATGGGCGGGCTACGCCGTGGGGGGCATGTTGCAAGGGCTTGCTGCTGGTACGGCAGGCGCCAAAGCGGCCGGCGGCAAAGCCGCCGACATGGCCTTTGGCGGCGCTATGAAGTGGGCATCGACACCCAGCAAGAGGAAGTAGTGCCTTGCTTCTTCGCTAGGTCTCATCAGATGGATCATGTGAATCTATCCGATACTCATCGTGGGTATAGAGGCCAAAACCGGCGTGCCCGTGCCGCCACTCTGGTTCGGGCGGCTCCCATTCGACGGTATCGTGCCCCCGGGCCACAAACACCAGCGCGACCAGCAGCAACGCCAGCCAGAAAGCAACGTAGAGCAGCAGCCCCAGGACAGCCAGTTTGCCGGCCCACAGCAGCGCGGCGGCGGCAGCCAACGGCACACCCTTGGACACCAACCAGTTCGACGCCCGACGTTCGCTGCGCGCATAGGCGCGCCACCCGCGGCCAAGGGCGCGGCCGAGGCGTTCCGCAGTGCTGATGCGGGTCGTGGTGCTCATGGTCGTCTCCTGCTACTGAGGGATGCCTATTCCAATTTGGTCCATTTCATTCTGCTGCGGGCTTCAAAGTGCTTCATGACGCTTCGTCATCCGGTTCCACCGGGCCGGGGTCAGGCTCCACGTCGACGCGATACGTGGCAACGAAGTGCGGCCAGTCCACATGGTCCACCAGGTCGATGTCATCGACAACGCCTACCTTTGCTGCCGCACGCTCGAACAGGGCGATGCTCTTGGCGGGATAGTTGTTGCGCGACGGATAGAGCACCCCGTCGAACAGCGCTTGGCCGTCGTCTCCGAGAATTGCATGCACCTGGGCGGACACTTGCTGCGTGTGCGTGTAGTCGCGGCTGGCCAACTGCTCCAGGTTCAGGCCGAAGTAGCCCGCCATGACGCCCGGCGCCGTGAGGTCGGCCAAGAGCACATCGTCCATCACGCCTACTGCGCGCACCATCCGGGCCTGGACTTCTTTCAGCGCGATCGAGCGCTTCGTGTCCGCAAGCCACTGGTGCTTATGAAACACCGACTCCATCAGCGCCGTGGGCAGGTCGCGCCCCAGGTAGAGCACGCCGTAGGCCCGCGCCGGGTCATCGTAGCGATTGGTGCTGCTGCGGCCATAGTACAGCGGGCTGCCCCGATAGACGACGCGGCTCACATGCTGGAGCAGTTCACCGGCATCGATCAGGAACGAAGGCAGCTCGTGGCTCATGGCGATCTCGCTTCAATGCACCTGAACGCCCAGTACGTTGAACACGGCATCGGCCACGTCATCGATCGTGCTGTGCGTCACCGCATCCACCGGCGAGCGGCCGCCCAAGCCTTCGAGCGGTTCGGACAGCGCGCGGTAGATCGTCCAGGGGTCGATGCCCTCGACCTCCTGAAGCACGGTTTGGGTCAACTGCTGCTTTACCGGGTCGAGCTGCCAGTCGGGCAGCTTCTGACCGCGCGGCCCCACGTTCAGCGCCAACAGCCGACGGGCGAGGATGTCCTTGTAGATCTGCTGGCGCGACTTGTCCGCCAGCTTGGCGTACTCGGGGATCGGCAGGTTATGCGGCTGGTTGAAGGCTTCCAGCAACACGGCGCGGCCTCGCTGGACGTCGGTTTCAGTCGGTGCCCAGCGCGTTTCGGTGCGCAGCGCGGCCGCCTTGCGTGCCAGGGCCTGCCCCACCGTCTCTCCGTCCAAGTTGGCGGGCAGCTTCACCGCCTCCACGCGCTCGTGAATGAAAGCCTGCAACTCGGCCGCGAAAGCCGGCGCATCCCGGATTTCGACGGTATCCGCGAAGCGGCGCACATCCTCCACCGTGACGCGCGGCAGGCGATCGGCAATGAATTCAATGGCATTGGGCATGGTGATCTCCCAGGCAGGTTTGAGACAGGATTCACTCTAGTCTCTATTGTCGCTTTTGTCAACTTTGTCGCCTTTCGAGAACCTGCCCGGCGGAAGCGGCGTCCACTCAGCATAGAGCGCGACCAGCACCGGCTCGCCGTCCAATCCATTCCACCGAGTTCCCCATTGACGCTGGAATCGCATCCCGTGCCCCGCTATACCGAAACGGTGAAAGGCCAGAGGGCCGAAATGGCAAGGGAACGGGGTGCAAGGGGAAAGGCCCTACCTCGAAAAGGCCAAAAGGCCTCCCGATCGGCCCGTCATCAGGACACCCACATGCTTTCCCTGTTCCAGCGAAAACGGCCCGCGGTCGCTACCGCTCCAACGCCACCACCCGCATCCGACCTCCCGAAAGGGTTGATGCGGCCCGAGTCGGCCGCATCGCTGCTGGCCACCCCGCGTCGGCAGAAGCTGCTGGAGCACATCTGGCAGCGCACGTCTCTGTCGCGCAAGCAGTTCGCCGTCCTGTACCGCGCGCCGCTGGAGCGCTACGCCGAACTGGTTCAGGCCTTCCCGGCTTCCGAATCGCATCATCATGCGTACCCGGGCGGGATGCTCGACCATGGCCTGGAGATCGTTGCCTATGCCCTCAAGCTGCGGCAGTCCCATCTGCTTCCCATCGGCGCAAGCCCCGAGGACCAAGCTGCGCAGGCTGAAGCCTGGACTGCTGCGGTCGCCTATGCCGCGTTGTTGCACGACATCGGCAAGATCGCCGTCGATCTGCACGTCGAACTGGCCGATGGCTCGCTGTGGCACCCGTGGTACGGTCCGCTGCACCAGCCGTACCGCTTCCGCTACCGCGACGATCGCGAATACCGCCTGCACAGCGCGGCGACGGGCTTGCTCTACCGCCAACTGCTGGACACCCAACTCCTGGACTGGCTCAGTGACTATCGCGACCTGTGGGGACCGCTGCTCTACGTCCTGGCCGGCCAGTACGAGCATGCCGGTGTGCTGGGCGAACTCGTGGTGCAGGCCGACCGCGCCTCCGTGGCCCAGGAACTGGGCGGCGATCCGGCGCGCGCCATGGCCGCGCCCAAGCACGCGCTGCAACGCAAGCTGCTTGACGGGTTGCGCTACCTGCTCAAGGAAGAGTTGAAGTTGAATCAGCCCGAGGCCTCCGATGGCTGGCTCACCGAGGATGCCTTGTGGCTGGTGAGCAAGACGGTCTCGGACAAGCTGCGCGCGCACCTGTTATCGCAGGGCATCGATGGCATCCCTGCGAACAACACCGCCGTCTTCAACGTGCTGCAGGACCACGGCATGTTGCAGCCCACACTGGACGGGAAGGCGGTCTGGCGGGCGACCGTGACCAGCAACGCCGGCTGGACCCACTCATTCACGCTGCTGCGCCTCGCACCTGCGCTGATCTGGGAGGCTGGCGAGCGACCGGCGCCGTTCGCCGGGACGGTAGCGATCGACACGTCACCTGTCGAGAAGCACGCCGCTGCGGCATCGTCGCCGGAGGTCGCGGCGAAACCGACCCCAGGAGGTCAGGAATCGCCGCCATGGGAAGGCGGCAGCGCTGCTGACCCAATTATCGCCCCCCTGGCTGAGGCCATGCCCGACGTCATGGAGGATCTGCTGACGATGGTAGGAATGGGCGATTCGTCCGCCACACAGCAGGATGAGTCAACCATCCCCACCGAACTCTCTGCCACACGCCCTGAAGCACCACCACCATCGATCGTGGCATCTTCACCCTCATCACCGGCGCCCGCGGCCACACCAGCAGCGACAACGGTGCAGCCATCTGGCGAGCACTTCATGGCATGGCTGAAACAGGGGATTGCCTCGCGTCGGCTCATCATCAATGACGCGAAGGCACTCGTGCATACCGTCAGCGATACCGCATACTTGGTCAGCCCAGGAGTGTTCCAGCGATACGCTCAAGAGCATCCGCAGTTGGCAGCCATTGCCCGCCAGGAAAAACTGGAGCCGTGGCAGTGGGCACAAAAGCGCTTCGAGAAGCTGGCCGCGCACCGCAAGCAGGCCAGCGGCCTGAACATCTGGACTTGTCACGTCTCAGGGCCGCGCAAATCGCGGCAGTTGCACGGCTACCTGTTGACGCAGCCCGGTGCGTTGTTCGAGCGAGTGCCGCCCAACAACCCCTACTTGTGCCTCTTCAACGAGGAGGCGGGGCGTGAAGTCTCGCTGGCTGCGAAATGAGGATATCCAGTGGGCGCGGTCCGGATGCCCGCTCTTCGGTGCACAGGTCAGAGCGTAACCCCATGGGAAATGCCCTGCTGCGCCGCCCGGTATCGTCCGGGGGTCATACCCGTCCAGTGGCGGAACGCGCGGTGGAAGACGGCAGGGGCACTGAAGCCCAAAGCATCGGATATCTCCTCCAGTGAGCTGTCGTTGCGCACAAGGTGGAGGATGGCCAGATCCCTGCGCAACTCATCCTTGATGCCCTGGAACGACAGCCCTTCCTGCTGCAGCTTGCGCATCAATGTCCGCGAGGACATGTGCAGCCGGCTGGAAACATCGTCCAGCGTCCGTCCGAGATCCACATGCAGCAGCTCACGCACCTTCAGCCGGAGGGCGTGCTGGTGGTAGGAGGTGAAAATCCAGTCGCGCGGCGCCCGCTCCAGGAAGCTGCGCGCGTCGGACGCGCTGCGTTTCGGCCGGACCTTTGCGAGTTCGGCGTGAAAGGTGATCTGAGAGAGGGGTCCGCAGAAATCGATCGGGGCCGGAAACAGGATCGAATAGTCGGCTGCAAATGATGGGCGTGGAAAAGCGAAGGCCACACTGCGCACCGGGACCTCTCGGCCGGCGAGCCATGACACGATGCCGTGCGTCAGCTTCAGCATCAGTGCGTGCCCGAATCGGTTCCCCCCCGCTTTGGAAGACCGCGGGACAAGTTCCAAGCGCAAGGAGGCGTCTGCCTTCGTGAGACTCAGCCTGTAGTCGTCCAGCAGCAGGTTCCAGACCTGCGTGAAGCGATACAGCGCTACCTCGATGCTTGGCGCGTCCATGACCGCTCGGACGATGTACTTCAAAGCGCCGGTCCGTATGGGCCGGCTCCACAGTCCCATCATTTCATCGCCGGTGGCAGCGGCGCTTCGTCGGTACAGCCCGACCAGTTGATCGTGCGTCAGACGCGAGCCGGGGTGGCTGATGAATGCCTTCACGATGCCGGCCTGCTGCAGGCAGCGATCCAGGGCCTGGTCCGAGCACAGCGAGCGCAGGCTGCGCAGCAGGTCCTCCACCAGATCGCATGAGACCGTGGCCGCCGCGACGGCATTTGGGCTCGCAGGAAGTCCTCTTGGCGGCCTGACGAGATTGTCAGTTTTTGCAAATTTCACGGCGCTATTGGCAATTGAGCCCAGCATCCCCGGTAAGTAATCTACGGGCATGGAAAAGGTAAAGGCCCCTCAATAGTATCGGCTGCGAGGTTCGACCGCGATTCCGGCGGTCTCTCTGCACTTCGCGCCCAGGCCAGGCTCAGTGCGCAAGAATTGGCAACATTGGCATAGATCCTCGGCCTTGAACGGATGGTCCGCTTCAGTGCGGGCCATGCCGTCACCGCAGCGGCGAGGCGGCCGATGCCTGCCGGACCGAGCATATCGACCTGCCCGCCGCAGACCACCATGTTCATGACCCACTGCAAGGAGAACTTCATGTCCGAGCCCATTCTGCTGACCTCCGAACAAGACAACATCGGCATCGTCACGCTCAACATGGCGCACAAGCGCAACGCGCTCAATGAGGAAGCGATCGCCGCCATCGACGCCTATTTCTCAGCGGTGCCCAGCCACATCCGGGCCATCCTCCTGACGGCCAAGGGCGATCACTTCTGTGCCGGCCTGGACCTCAAGGAACATCACGACAAGGCACGCAGCGGCGTCGAGTTCATGCGCGTCTGCCAGGGCTGGCACCGCGCGTTCGACAAGATCCAGCATGGCGGCATTCCCGTGGTCGCCTGCCTGCAGGGAGCGGTCGTGGGCGGCGGGCTGGAACTGGCCAGCGCAGCCCACGTGCGCGTTGCCGACAGCCGCACCTTCTTCGCACTGCCCGAGGGCACCCGAGGCATCTTCACGGGCGGCGGCGCCACGGTGCGCACTGCGCGGATCATCTCCGCCCCTCGCATGGTGGAGATGATGCTCACCGGACGGGTCCTCGATGCGCGGGAGGGCCGCGAACTGGGTTTGGCCCACTACGTATGCGACATCGCGAAAGGCGACACGCCCGCACCCGAGTTCGCCCTGACCCTCGCAAAGAAGATCGCGGGCAATGCGCCCCTTTCAAACTACGCCATCGTCAGCGCCATCAGCCGCATCGCCGACATGTCGGCCACGGACGGGCTGTTCACCGAGGGGCTGGTGATGGCCATGATCCAGCAGGGTGACGATGTGCAGGAGCGCCTGGGCGATTTCGTGAACAAGAAGGCGCACAAGGTCCAACTGAATGCTTGATCTTCAAGACGCGCGCTACCGGCCTCGGCCAGCGATGCGCGACCGCGTCATGGCTGGGCTCAGGTCACTTGCAAGGACCCCCTGGCGCCCATCAGCAACTCCACCACATCGGGTGCGTTGATGACGCTAAAACGCGGGTCCATCTGCGCGGCGGTCATACCGTTGTGGATCATGCACGAGCCGCAGATGGCAATGCGACCTCCCTTTTCCAAGAATTTCTCCAGCAGATCGGCAACGGGTTCGAAAGGCTTGCCGATGTCCAATCCAGCGGCCGCGCCGGGTTGTCCCAGTTCCACGGCTTCCACCATCAGGATGATGGTCGCCGTATGTCCCTTGAGCAGCGCGTTGAGCGCCATGATGAAGGTCACGGTCACCTTGTTGGGATTGCTTCTTCCGTCAAAAATGGTCGCAACGAAGTCGGTGGTCTGCATGGCTAGGTCCTTGTGATAAACAGCGACTGTGGGGATGCGAGTTGGAGGGTGCAAAGCTCTGGCACCGGATGCAGGCGGTCCGCGGCGCCGCACGACGGACCGGGCCCAGGCTACGGGGCGCTGGCCGGCGCGCCCGGAATGCTGGACAGCGCCGCGAACTCGTTGAAGGCGGCCACCGCGTTCGATGCGTACATCGCCGACGGACCCCCTCCCATATAGATGGCCACGCCCAGGGCCTCATGGACCTCCGCAGCCGTCGCGCCGAGCTTGACCAATGCCTTGGCATGAAAGCCGATGCAGCCATCGCACCGCGCGGCCACGCCGATCGCCAACGCGATCAGCTCTTTCGTCTTGGCGTCGAGTGCGCCGTCGGCGATCGCTGCCTTGCCCATCTCACCAAAACTCTTCATGACCTGCGGCACTCCCTTGTGCAGGGGCGCCAGGTGAGCCACCACGTCCTGCGTCAGTTGCCGGTAACTTGTCGTCATCGCGAACTCCTCATGGTTTTGGAACATCGAATATGAAACCGGGTTGACCCGCACGCTCGACCGGACCCAGACGGCTTCATGGCGCAGCGGCCGCCGCCGACTGCCGGCGGTTGCGCCAAGCCAGCCAACCCAGCAGGGCCAGCACGAGCGCGATGAGGGGCAGCATCAGGCCGTTGATGGTTTCCCAGCCCGAGGTGTTCAGCAGCCGGCCCGACCCGAACGAGGCGACGGCCACGGTGCCGAACACCAGGAAATCGTTGAGTGCCTGCACCTTGGCGCGCTCGGGCGCGGTGTAGCAGTCGGTCACCAGCGCCGTGGCGCCGATGAAGCCGAAATTCCAGCCCACGCCCAGCAGGATCAGCGAGCCCCAGAAGTGCAGAAGTTCGAGGCCGGCCAGGGCCAGCAGGCCAGAGGTGCCGATCAACACCAGTCCGCACGCCGTGATGGCGGTCTTGCCGAAACGCGCGATCAGGTGGCCGGTGAAGAAGCTCGGCGCAAACATGGCGAGCACGTGCCACTGGATGCCCAGCGCCGCCTCGCCCACGGTGTGGCCGCAACCCACCATGGCCATCGGCGCGGCCGTCATGATGAAAGCCATCAGGCCGTAGGACACGATGCCCGCCGTGACGGCCACGACGAAGCCTGGACTGCGCGCGATCACTGCCAGCGGGCGCGCCGCGCCCACGACGGCGGACGCCTGGGGCGGCGGCATGCGCAGCATCAGCAGCAGCGGCAAGGCCAGCAGCGCCAGGCCCGCCTGCCCGAGGAAGCTGCCAGCGAACGGCGCCATGGGCCAGGCGTCGCGCGTCCAGATGACGACCTGCGGGCCGATGACCGCGGCGATCAGGCCGCCGATCATGATGCGCGAGATGACGGTGGCGCGCTGCGGCGGCGGCACCGCATCGCTGGCCGCGAAGCGGTAGCTCTGCACGCACGCGCCGTAGAAGCCAGCCATCGCCGTGCCCACGCAGAAGGTCTCGAAACTGCCCCACAGGACGCCCAATGCGGCGATGAGCCCGGACACCGAACCCAGCAGCGCCCCCAACGCATAGGCCGCGCGCCGGCCCAGACGACGCATCAGCAGGGCCGCAGGGATGGTCGACAGCGCCAGCCCCAGGTTGTAGAGGCTGACCGGCAGTGTGGCCAGCGAAGGGTTGCTGGCCAGCATCTGACCCACGATGCCGCCCAGCGAAATGATGATGGGTGGCGCGGCGCCGCCCAGCGATTGGGCGGCCATCAGCAGGCCCACATTGCGGCGGGCATCTGTCGCAGCGGGCGGTGGCAGCGAAGCAGGTGGCGTCATGAACGAATCAGGAATGAGGTGTCAGGCGAACCCACGCCGCAGCATGAGAACACCGGCAGGAAGACCTGCCGCACTTCCTGCCTTCGAGGAAGTGCCTTGATATTTTATTAGCTTATGCTAAATTAGATACATGTTAAATACAAGCTGCCATGATGGTTGACAAGAAAGACCAGTCGTTTCTACAGGACGGCGCGGCCAAGGCTGCGGCCATGCTGCGGACGGTCGGCAATGAGCATCGCCTGCTCGTTCTCTGCCTGCTGATCGAGCATGGCGAGATGACCGTCGGTGCCCTGCACGAAAACGTGGCGCTGAGCCAGTCCGCCTTGTCCCAGCACCTGGCCAAGATGCGCGAGGAAGGCCTGGTGACCTATCGGCGAGAGTCGCAGACCCTGCACTACCGTATCGACAACCCCGACGTGGCCAAGCTCATCGCCACGCTCAAGGCCATCTTCTGTCCCTGATCCACCCTCGGAGGCCATTGCCATGTCCCTGAAATCCATCTCGCCCCAAGCTGCCAGCGAACTCATGAACCAGGGTGCCGTTCTGGTGGACATCCGTGCGGCGGACGAACATGCCCGTGAGCGCATCGCGCAGGCACGCCATGTGCCGATGGACCGCTTGCGAAGCGGCGGCCTGCCGCTCGACGGCGCTTCGGCAATCATCTTCCACTGCCGCTCGGGCAACCGGACGCGGGTGAACGCCCCGACGCTGGGGGCATGCACGGCCTGCGAGGCCTACGTGCTTGAAGGCGGGCTGGACGCCTGGAAGAAGGCCGGCCTGCCCGTCGTGGCGGACGCCTCTCAACCCCTGGAGCTGCAACGGCAGGTGCAGATTGTTGCGGGGTCCTTGATCGTGCTGGGTGCCGTGCTGGGCGCCACGATTTCGCCATGGTTCCATGTGCTTTCGGGCTTCGTGGGCGCGGGGCTGGTCTTCGCCGGTGTCTCGGGGTTCTGTGGGCTCGCGCGCGTGCTGATGCGCATGCCCTGGAACCGCCGCGCGCTGGCCGGCTGAGTCTACGGGTGGGGAAGCGATTTCTTCACTCGGCCGCCGGTCGGCAAGAACATGCGACGGCAAGTTTTTAATTTTGAGTTAATTCGACCCGGACACCATCTGGCATGTGAGAACGACCCACAAACATCCGATCAAGGGAGCTTGGGCGACAACAGACGGGTCATACATTCAGCGAGGCAAAGACACCGTGAAGATCGAACCCTTCTTTGACGAGGACACCAGCACCTTCAGCTACATCGTGCTGGACACGAAAAGCGGTCAGTGCGCCATCATCGACAGCGTGCTCGGCTACGATCCTAAATCCGGCCGCACCTCGCGCGCCGGCGCGGACCGCATGGCCGAGCGCGTGCGGGAACTGGGGGCGAGCGTCCAGTGGATTCTGGAGACGCATGTGCACGCAGATCACCTGAGCGCCGCGCCGTATCTCCATTCGTGCCTGGGCGGCCGAACCGGCATTGGGGCGAACATCCGTACCGTACAGCAGGTGTTCGGCCAGCTCTTCAACGCCGAGCCGGCCTTCGCGCGTGACGGCCGGCAGTTTGATCGTCTGTTCGACGACGGCGAGACCTTCATGCTCGGCACGCTGCAGGTGCGGGCCATGCATACCCCCGGCCATACGCCCGCTTGCATGACCTATCTGGTCCAGGACAACGCCACACCTGAAGCGCCTGCCGCAGCCTTCGTGGGCGACACGCTGTTCATGCCCGACTATGGCACGGCGCGTTGCGACTTTCCGGGTGGCGACGCGCGCACACTGTTCCGCTCGATCGGCCGCGTGCTGTCGCTGCCGCCGGAGACCGTGCTCTACATGTGCCACGACTACCGCCCCGGGGGGCGCGAGCTTCAATGGAAGACCACCGTGGCCGAGGAGCGTGCGCACAACATCCATGTGCGTGACGGCATCAGCGAGGATGACTTCGCGGCCACGCGCGAGCAGCGCGACGCCACGCTGGCGATGCCCGTGCTTCTGCTGCCCTCCGTGCAGGTGAACATGCGGGCCGGCGAGTTGCCGCCTGCCGAATCCAACGGCGTCCACTACCTCAAGATTCCCATCGATGCCCTCTGAGAGCGGCACCGACCGGCTGAAAGGACAATTTCCGGGCAGGAGACCCTCATGGACATCAAAGCCTTGGACCAGGGACTGGCCGTCAGCGGCCAGATCGCTGCCACCGACCTGCAGGCCATCGCCGAGGCTGGCTACCGCTCGGTGATCTGCAATCGGCCCGATGGAGAAGCGGGCGATCAGCCCGGCTTCAGCGAAATCGAGCAGGCCGCCCAGTCACTGGGTATGGCGGCGACCTACCTGCCCGTCGAGTCCGGCAAAGTGACCGACCAGCAGGCCCAGGCCTTCGGGACGCTGATGACGCAACTGCCCGGCCCGGTGTTCGCCTACTGCCGCACCGGCACGCGCTCGGCCACGCTGTGGGCGCTGAGCCAGGCGCAGCGTCAGCCGTTGGCCTCCATCCTCGAAGCCGCGCGCGGTGCCGGCTACGACCTGTCCGGCGTGGCCCGGCGCATCGCCAACGGCGGGCGCACACCCACCGAAGTCGTGGACGCCACGCATGACATCGTGATCGTCGGCGCGGGCGCGGCGGGCATCGCGGTGGCGTCCAGCCTGCTCGCGCGCAAGCCGGACGCGGACATCGCCGTCATCGACCCGGCGGATGTGCACTACTACCAGCCGGGGTGGACGATGGTGGGCGCGGGCATCTTTCCGCCTGCGCACACGGCGCGCACGATGGCGAGCGTGCTTCCGCGCGGCGTCAAGTGGATCAAGATGGCCGTCGCCGCGTTCGAGCCCGAGCGCGACGCCCTCGTGCTCGATGGCTGCCGCGTCGTCAAGTACCAGCAGCTCGTGGTCTGCCCGGGCCTGAAACTCGACTGGAACGGCATCGAGGGCCTACCTGAAACACTGGGCCGCAACGGCGTCACCTCCAACTACCGCTACGACCTCGCGCCCTACACCTGGGAACTGGTGCAGAACCTCAAGAGCGGCCAGGCCCTGTTCACGCAGCCGCCCATGCCCATCAAATGCGCGGGTGCGCCGCAGAAGGCGATGTACCTCTCGGCCGATCACTGGAAGCGGCAGGGCGTGCTCAAGAACATCCACATCGAGTTCTGCAACGCGGGAGGCGTGCTCTTCGGCGTGCCGGACTACGTGCCCGCGCTCATGGAGTACGTGAAGGCTTATGGCATCGATCTGCAATTCAGCAACCAGCTCGTGGCCGTCGATGGCGCAGCGCATGAAGCCACCTTCATCCGCACGAACGCCGACGGCACCAAGGAGCGCGTCACCCGTCCATTTGACCTGCTGCACGCCGTGCCGCCACAGAAGGCGCCGGACTTCATCCGAGTGAGCCCGCTGGCGGACGCTGCGGGCTGGGTGGACGTGGACCCGTCGAGCCTGCGCCACAAGAAGTACGCCAACGTCTTCGCACTCGGCGACTGCACCAACACCACCAATGCCAAGACTGCTGCGGCCGCACGCAAGCAGGCGCCGGTGGTCGCGCACAACCTGCTCGCCGCCCGGAGCGGGTCCACGCGCCTGGCCAGCTATGACGGCTATGGCTCCTGCCCGCTCACTGTCGAGCGCGGCAAGATCGTGCTGGCGGAATTTGCCTACGGCGGCAAGCTGGCGCCTTCGTTTCCGAAATGGTTCATCGACGGCAAGCGGCCGTCATCGCTGGCGTGGCTGCTGAAGGAACGCATCCTGCCGCCGGTCTATTGGGACGGCATGCTCAAGGGCCGCGAATGGCTCGCGCATCCTGTCCTCTCGGACGGGTGAGCCGCCGCATGCGTCATCGCCGGGACATGGGAAACCGACGCTCATAGTGCGGGCGAAAGGAGGAGCGGCATTCGGCCCTCCGAGCCTCAACAGCGGCTATCCCTGCCAGGGGAGACTGTCCTTCGGGATGCGGGTGGTTATAACGGATACGTGCGTCCACTGTGATTTCCTGGCACTAGGCGAACAAGCGATCGTCCCGCCCCCTGCCGATGCTGACCCCAGGCGCAGCGCCGGTGTCTGCCGCGAGGCGGCCGAGACCTTCGCGTCACGACGATTCGAATATCCGGGCCGACTGTATTTGGATCTCGCCATCCAGACAGTCCACGGTCAAAGAGCGCGGGGCACCTCGAAAAACACTCTTAACTTTCGCTTAATCGAGGCTGACCATCATTCCCGTGATTCACATGCGACATTCATAAAAACAATGCTGAGGCAAGCCCTGATGGAACACTATCGCCAACACCAGTGGTTGGCATCGGAACCAATTCGGATGGTTGCGCGCCATTTCTGGAGCGCCCATGAATGAAAGCCTAGGGTTTCTCCTTGCTCTGAGCTTTATCGTCTCGCTGGCGGCTCTGGGCGCGTTGATCTGGTCCATCGTGACGCGCCAGATCCATGCGGGAAAGAAGGAGGCTTCGACCATATTTCTGGAGGGCGAGGCCGGCTCCCCGGATGATCCATCTTCATTCGATGAAGGGGCGGCCGAGCATCGATTCGACGCCTTGCGTGCCGGCGTCGACGCCCCGGGTCGGAACGTCGTACTGGTCCTGTCCATCGCTTCCTTCCTGTTCCTGATCGTTGGCTCGCTGTTCGGGATGATCGCCTCGCTGAAGTTGCACTGGCCCGACTGGCTGGCGAGTCAGGCGTTCACCACCTTCGGGCGCGCGCGCACCGTCCATCTGAATCTGGTCGCGTACGGCTGGCTGTCCACAGGGGGCATAGCGGTCGCGCTCTGGATCATCCCTCGCATGTTTCATACGCCCCTGCGAAGGCCCGCAATGGCGATGGTGGGCGCGGTGCTGTGGGCCCTCGGCGTGGCGGCCGGTGCCATTGCCATTGCCAATGGATGGAGCGACGGCCTGGAGTGGCTCGAAATCCCATGGCAGATCGACATCGTCCTGGCCCTCGGCGGCTTCTTCATCGCATGGTCCGCCATCGCGACGACCCGAAAACGCAACGTTCACCACATCTACGTCAGCGGCTGGTACTACCTCGCGGGACTGGCATGGTTCCCCATTCTGTTCTTCATCGCGAATATCCCGGGCCTGCATTCAGGCGTGCAGCAAGCCACCACCAACTGGTGGTTCGCGCATAACGTGCTTGGCCTCTGGCTGACACCGCTGGGGCTGGGTGCTGCCTATTACCTGATTCCCAAGATCATCGGCAAGCCGATCTATTCGTATAGCGTTTCGCTGCTGGGCTTCTGGGGCCTTGCCTTGTTCTACAGCCAGGTGGGTATTCATCACCTGATCGGTGGGCCCGTGCCGACGTGGGTGGTCACGCTGTCGATCGTGCACAGCGTCATGATGTTCATTCCTGTCATCGCGGTGGCGATCAATCAGCACGTGACGGTCGCGCAGAATTTCTGGGCGTTCAAGGAGTCCATGGCGCTGCGCTTCGTGTCCACGGGCGCATTGATGTACACGGCCGCATCCTTCCAGGGATCGCTGGAGGCTGTACGGGCCATCAACTCGATCACCCACTTCACGCACTACACGGTGGGGCATGCGCACCTGGGAGCTTACGCATTCGTCTCCATCGTGCTGTTCGGCGCCTTCTACTATCTCTTGCCCTACCTGACGGGCAAGAACTGGCCCTGTCCGCGACTCATCGCCATCCACTATTGGCTGACGGTCCTGGGTTTTCTGATCTATTTCCTGTCATTGACCATCGGCGGTTTCCTGCAAGGCATGTCGCTGCTCGATCCACAGACCAGTTTCGCTGACATCACCCGCAACATCGTGCCGTATCTCGAAGGTCGATCGGTGGGCGGCGGCATGATGACGCTGGGACACTTCGTCTTTGCCTTCCATGCGATGGCCCTACTCTGGTCGAAACGGCGAGGTGACGCATGAACCGGCTGATTCCATTGTTCGTCGGCGCTGTCGGAATCTTGGTGTTCGCGACCGTCATGCTCGTGGTGCTCCCCGGCCTGCAGGTCCGTACGGTCCAGGCACCTGCGCAGTTGCAGAACTACACGATCGAACAGCTAAGAGGCCGTGCGCAGTACGTGGCCAATGGCTGTGTCTACTGTCACAGCCAGCAGCCTCGTTCGAGTGGCCAGACGCTGGCGGATCAGGCCCGGGGCTGGGGAAGGCCGTCCACGCCGGGCGACTACGCCTACGACGCTCCCCAACTGCTCGGGACGATGCGCACCGGCCCCGATTTGCTGAATGTCGGGGTGCGCCTGCCGAGCCGGGACTGGCAATTGACCCACCTGTACCAGCCCAGGGCCATCTTCGACTGGAGCATCATGCCTTCGTACCCCTTCCTCTTCGAGGTCAAGGAGAAGGCCGCGCCCGGCGAGGTCGTGGTCAAGTTGCCGCAGGAGTACCGTCCCGCGGACGGGAAAGTGGTGGTGGCCCGACAGGAGGCGCTCGACCTGGTCGCGTACCTGTTGAGCCTGGACCGTTCCTACCCCGTCAGCGCCAAAGAGGCGACATTGCGTGATCGTGGCTACGATCCGAAAACTCAGAAGGGCCCGCGTCAATGAGGGGCGAGATGAAATCCGAGCTGAGCGGCAAGGGGCGTCGTGTTCAAGACGTAGACCCGACATTCGACCCCTGGGAGCAATCGCGTCCCATTCCCTTGTTTGTGCTGGCCATCTTCCTGGCGCTGGCGATCTGGGGCGCTTTGAGCTACATCGCCGACCTGGCGCCGAATCGCGGGGCGGCGATTGGCGGGACCGTTGCGCCGAAGCAGCAGGCGCCCGCAGTTCCCGATGACGCGCCGGTGCTCGTCTTTCAGGGCAACGACATCGTCTGGGCCTGCGCGTCATGTCACGGCGACCACGGTGCTGGCGCGGGGCTGACGCCCGCGCTGGCCGGCCTGTCCGAAGCCTACATCGCGAAGCAACTCCACGACTTCGCTACCGGAAGCCGCCCCAACGAGTCCATGCGGTACGTGGCCAGTGCAATGAGCGCCGAGGAGATCGGGCAAGTCTCGGCCTATTACGCTGCGCTGCCGCACGTTGCCGGGCCGCCCGTCGATCTGGGCGGAGACGCGGCGCGTGGAGAGGCACTGAGCCGAACGGGCGACTGGAAAAAGGATATCCCGGCGTGCGTGACCTGTCATGGCCAGCAGGGTGAGGGTGTCGGCGGCCATTTCCCTGCGCTGGCGGGTCAGCAGCCCGAGTACATCTTCCACCAGTTGGTCTCATGGAAAGGCGGCCATCGCCACAATTCGCCGCAATCCTTGATGGATGACATCGCGTCGCGCATGTCGGACCAAGACATGCGCGATGTGGCTCAGTATTTCGGATCTTTGCGTCCGGGCAGCAAAGGAGGCAATCATGACGAACAACGGTGATCGCCGCTCTGCGCACACGGGGACACTCCGGCGTGCCGGTTATGCTGCGGCGCTGGGTCTCCTGCTGTTTTCGGCAGGTTACGGCGTCTACGAGAGCGGCGTGATGGGGTATCTGTACAGCGCGATCAGCGGCAAAACGGTCACGATTCCTTCGGCCGCGCCCTATTCGAGAGCAGATATGGAAGCTGCTCGCAAGGCCTACGCAAAAGACGCCAAGGCGTCTCCGCCCGGTATGCCCGTCGGTGCGGACGGCTACTACCTCCCGCCTGCGGAGGATGACATTCCGAAAGGACCCTATGGCGATGCCATCCGGCGAGGAATGAAAATCTTCACCGACACTGGCGCCATGGTCAAAGACCACGTGGGCAATTCGCTGGCCTGCGCGAACTGCCACCTCGACTCGGGACGGCGAGAGAATGCCGCACCGATGTGGGCGGCCTATGCGTCCTACCCCGCTTTTCGCAGCAAGACCGGGACCATCAGCACGCTCGAAGACCGGATCATGGGCTGTTTCACCTATTCGATGAACGCCCAGGCGTCGTCCTCCGGGAAACCGCCGCCCGCTGGCAGCGATGTGTACCGCGATCTCATGACCTATATGGCCTGGATGGCCGATGGGCTGCCCGCCGGCAACAAGCCGCGCGGAGCGCTCTATCCCAAGGTGCCGAAACCAAAGGACGACTACGACGTGGGCCGAGGTCTGGCGGTCTATCAACAAAATTGCGCACTGTGCCATGGTCCTGATGGACAGGGCACGCGGGAGGAAAACGGCAAGATGAGATTTCCCCCGCTTTGGGGACCCGAGTCGTACAACTGGGGCGCCGGCATGGCCCGCATCGATACTGCAGCGGGCTTTATCTGGGCGAACATGCCGCTTGGAAAGCCATACAGTCTGACAGAACAGGAGGCCTGGGACGTGGCGGCATTCATCAACAGCCACGAACGCCCCAAGGACACACGCCAGACCGGAACCGTGGCTGAGGCGCTGGAGAAATACCACGAAGGTGAGCAAAGCTACTACGGGAAGGTCGTGGGCGGAAAACTGCTTGGGGTTGGAACGGATGCCAAGAGCGGACCGTAGTTCCGGTGGGGATTTCGACTATGAGCAGGCCCGTGTGGCGGGCCGGATGGTGTTTTTCGTAGACGGGCTTTGGTGCGTGAGCTGTGCGATGGCCTTGCAGCGCGTCCTGCAGCGTGTGCCCGGCGTGGTCTCGGCGACGGTGAATTTCACCTCCGGTTCGGCGCTGGTGACCTGGGTCCCGGAGTCGATCGACTTCCCCTTGCTGCTGCGAAAGGCCGAGGGTCTGGGCTACGCACTGTCCCCGTTGAAAGGCAGCGACGAGCTGGAAGCGGCCCTGCAGCGGCAGGCCAGGAAGATCCGCTTGCAGTTGACCGTCGCGGTCGTCTTCGGGATGTGGAGCATGCTGGGCTCATGGGTGCTTTACCTGAACGCCGACGAGGCGGCGGCGCTCGTCATCGCCTGGGCCAGCGTCGTAGCAAGCCTTCCCGTCGTCGGATATTCGGCGTGGGATTTCTACCGCGCCGCCGCCCGTTCGCTGCGCGCCGGGATCGCAGGGATGGACGTCTTTGCCTCTGTTGCTGTCCTTGGCTCCCTCTTTGTGTCGGTCGGGTCCCTGGCCATGGGGTCCGTGGCGATTTACACCGACGCCGCCACCATGTTGATCACTTTTCTGCTGATCGGAAGATTGATCGAAATCCATGCCCGGCAGGAGAGCGGACTTGCCGTACAAGCATTGCGCAGCCTTGCGCCGGAAACCGCGACGAAGCTGACTTCTGCCGGCGGCGAAAAGGCCGAGAGCACCGTCCTGCTGGCAGAGCTCGCGCCCGGTGATACCGTTTTGATACGCGCCAACGAGCGCATCGCGGTCGATGGCATCGTCGTAGCGGGACAGTCGGCCGTCGATCTCTCGCTGCTGCAAGGCGAGTCCGCGCCTCGCAGCGTTCAGCCTGGCGAACGGGTCTTCGCCGGGTCCGTGAACCTGCGCGGACCTCTGACGGTCCACGTGACCGCCGGTGCGGGGGACCGACGATTGGACGTGCTCGGCCTGCGCATGCTTGAGCTGTTTGGCGCTCGTTCGTCGTTGTCCGAGACGGCCGAGCGCTTCGTCCGGATACTGCTCCCGGTCGTGGTGACGGCATCTCTGCTCGCCTTCGTCCATTACCTGTGGAACGGCTCAAGCGCAGACCAGGCGTTGCTCGGTGCGCTGAGCCTTCTGGTCGCAGCCTGCCCTTGCGCGGTCGGTCTGGCGATGCCGCTGGCCTACGCCTTTACCTGCCGCGAGGCCGCGCGGCGCGGCGTCCTCCTGAGAGACTCCGCGAGCGTCGAAGCGCTCGCCAGGGCAAGGATCATGGCGTTCGACAAGACCGGCACATTGACGTGCGGTCAGATGCGTATCGTCAGCATCCAGACGCGGCACGGGGGGGCCGAACAGGACCTCATCGACCTTGCGGCAAGGGCCGAGGCCGGCGTCGCGCACCCCATTGCACACGCGGTGGTCCTCGCGGCCCGGCAGTCTGGAATGAGCAGCGCGTGCGAGCCCGACGGATGCCAGGTGACGGCGTGCGCGAAAGGCGTGACGATGCATGTCCCCGGCGGCGAGACCGTGTGGGTGGGTGAAAGGCATTGGCTGCTCGCCGCGGGAGTCGAGGGCATGCCGCCGGAAGATGGCCTGCCAGGGCTGGTACACGTAGCCAATGGCCGGGATTGGCTCGGCTCCTTGCGTCTGCAGGATGCCCCTCGCGACGACGCCCGTTCGTCACTGCAGCGGTTACGTGCGCAGGGATTGAAACTCTGGTTGCTGACCGGGGATTCCAGCGCAGCGTCCGAACGCCTGACGGCTGACCTGGGCATAGACTTCGACCGGGTCGAGGCCGATTGCTCTCCGGAAGAAAAAGCCGACATCGTGGCAAAGAGCCCAGCGCCTGTCGCATTCGTGGGCGACGGCGCCAACGATGGCCTGGTCCTGGCCCAGGCAGCCTGCGGAATCGCCATCCCAGGATCGAGTTCCGTGGCTGTTTCCGCAGCCGGGGTGGTGATCGCGCACGGCAGCGTGGGCGCTGTCGTCGAGACCCGTGAGTTGGCTCGCAAGTTTGATCGCATCGTCCGGCAGAATCTCGCATTTTCCGTCGTGTACAACCTCGCCGTGATTGTCGTGCTGTTCGAAGCAGGCGTGACGCCCTTTGCCGCCGCGCTCGCCATGCTGGCCAGCAGCGCGTCGGTGCTCCTGAACACCTGCAGGCTGCTGCAGGGCCGCGTCGTCTGTGACAAGTCGATGCAGGCCAAGCCGGCTGCGTCCTGAAAGGAGCACTGGAATGCTCAGGCTGTGAGCAGGCTTGCGCGGTGGCGAAATGCCGCGACCTTGGCGTTTGCCGGTAGCGCACATGCGTTGACGTTCGCCCCGGATCCGTTGCCCCAGTGGTCGCTGCCCATCGTTCAAATCCTCGCGCTGGCGGTGCTGGCACGCGCCAGCTTTGCCGCCGAGCGCGGCCGGCAGGCATTCCTTCGCGGATGGGCGTTCGGCTTCGTCAATTTTGCGGTCGGCTTGTACTGGCTGTTCATCAGCATCCATGACTACGGTGGTTTGTCCGCGCCACTGGCCGGTGCGAGCGTCGTGGCGCTGTCTGCCTTTCTCGCGCTGTTTCCCGCTCTTGCCTGCGCGATCAGCAAGTGGCTGCAGTCTCGCACTCGGCGGGGAGCAGCGCTGTCACAAGTGCTGGTCTGGTCAGCTGTCTGGGCCGCCTCGGAATGGCTGCGCGGCGTGCTGTTCTCGGGCTTTCCGTGGCTGAACATTGGCTACGCCCATGTGGACAGCCCCTTGGTCGGCTGGGCGCCGTTGCTGGGCGTGCATGGCGTCGCGCTGCTCGCGGCGTGCGCCTCGGGGACCGTGGCGTTCCTGTCGCGTCCGGCCGCGGCTTCCATGCGCTCGAACGTGTCTTTGCTGGCGACGGTGCTGATCCTGATCGCCACGGGATGGACACTTACTCGCCTCGATTGGTCGACGGCCGAAGGCGAGCCGCTGCATCTGAGGCTAGTGCAGGGAAACATCGATCAATCGCAGAAGTTCGACCCGACCCTGCTTGAAGACGGCATCGCCAGTCACTTGCGGCTGGCCGCACAGCCACCGGGCCCCGGAGAGCCGCATCCGGACCTGATCGTCTTGCCAGAGACCGTCGTGCCCGTATTCCAAGACCAGCTCGACCCGATGATTTGGAAAACCTGGCTCGACGTAGCGGCGAACCAGCGCAGCACGATCGCGATGGGCGTCCCTTTGCACAGCATGGCGGCCGACGGCAGTTCGCGCTACACCAACAGCGCCATCGGCTTCGACTCCGGCACGCCGTTGCAGCAGCTTGTCGACGCCTCCGTGCCGCTACGCTACGACAAGCACCACCTCGTGCCCTGGGGCGAATATGTACCGGCTGGGTTCGAGTGGTTCACGCGGATGCTGAAAATGCCGCTGGGTGACTTCGATCGTGGAGCCCCGGTCCAGAGACCATTCTCGGTGAATGATCAGCATTTGGCGTTCAACATTTGCTACGAGGATGTTTTCGGTTCCGAGCTGCTCCCGTCGCTCCTGCCGACCCCAGGCGCAGGACCCGGCGCGAGCGTGCTCGTGAACTTGAGCAACCTCGCTTGGTTCGGCCAGACCTGGGCGCTTCGCCAGCATCTGCAGATCGGGCGGTTGCGCAGCATCGAGACCGCTCGGCCTATGGTGACCTCCACGAATACAGGCATCACGGCCTCGATCGATCCGAAAGGACGGGTCGTTGCCGCTCTGCCGCCACATCGGCCGGGCGTGTTGTCCGCGACCGTACAAGGCATGAGCGGCCTGACGCCGTATGTTCGCTATGGCGACCAGCCGGTCCTGTTGCTGGTAGGGATAGTATTGGCTGCTCTCGTACGGCGCCCGACCCCACGGTAGTCGCAAGAGCGGCAGCCGCACGAGCACCGCCATGCGCCTGATCCCTGGCGGATGCCTACTCCGAAGTCAGGCGCTGGATCGAACGAAGGCGAACCACATCAGCACGCCTGCGTCCATTGGCTGTGACCGCGCTATCCCTGGCAGGGTCCGAACCTACGGTTTTGAATCCAAGCCACGCCCTGCAGGCCTAGCTTGACCTTTTTTGGGTGCGGGGTCGGTGGGCACGAGAAATTTCGCAACCAGGCCTCCGCCTTCCCGGGGTTCGAGATTCAGGGCCCCACCAAATCTCTCTGCAATGGCCCGAACGATCGAAATGCCCAGGCCCGCCCCGTCCTTGCTCTTTCGGCCCTGATCACCGCGCCAGAAACGTTGGCCAATTTGGCATGCCTGCTCGGCAGTCAGCCCGGGGCCACGGTCCGACACGCTAATCACACACTGCTGTGCATTCGGATCCAGGAACACGCCCACCTCGATGGCCGTATCTCGCGGCGAATAGCGCATCGCGTTGTCAACCAGATTGCGAACCGCCGTTTCCAGCATCGACTTGGGCACCGGGGTTCCGATGTCCTCGCCGCTGACGTTCAACGACAAGCGCTCTTTTTCTGCGGCCTTCCACTGTTCCAGCACGCCGCCGACGGAAGCGACCACCGAAGTGCAACCATCCGCCTTGTCGGCAGACGTCTCGGCGCGGGCCAGTATCATCATCTGGTCCAAGGTGCGCCTCAGCCGCTTCACGCCTTCCTCTGCACTGGAAAGAGAGGACGCCACCTCGTCGCCTTCACTGATCCGGGCCACCTGCAGGTGCGTATCGATCACGGTCAACGGCGTGCGCAGCTCGTGCGCCGCGGCGTCGGTGAATGCCCGTTGGCTGGCGAGTGTCCGTGCCAGGCGCTTGAGAAGCCCATTCATTGCGTCCAGAACCGGGCGCAGTTCCGAGGGTGAATGGTTGACGGCGATCGGGGACGTGTCGTCCGCGTGTTTGTCGCGCAATTGCTGCGACAGAGCCTCCAGGGGGGCGAGCCCCCGTCCGATGCCGATCCAAAGGGCAGCCAGGCCGCCCAGGAAGGCAATCAAGAAGGGCACGCCAGCCACGCTTAGCAATTCGTTGATCAGCATATCCCGCTGATCCACGCGATCCGCCGTCGTGATCTGGTAGCCATTGGCACGAAGAACGTAGACCCTCCACTGATGTCCCAAAACGTCCCGCGTGCTGAAGCCGGCCGGCAGTGACTCGAACTCCGAGTGAGGTCCGGTGGTCGTTCGTGCCAGGATCTCTCCCTGCAAAGACCGGATTTCGCATGCGATGCCCTCCTTGCCGCTGACGCGCACCGCCTCGGTGAAGTCGTTGGACGCTGCATTCGGAGCCAGCGCGGCGCGTTCAAGAAGCCCCGACACCATGCGTGCCGACATGGCAAGACGACCGTCGAGGGTCCGGTCGAGATTGGAATGAACGCCGCGCATCATCCAGCCGGCGGCAGCGCC
>NZ_JASJSQ010000029.1:0-48911 GCF_030236855.1 Stenotrophomonas maltophilia group sp. Smal13 | reverse complement strand
TTCGTCGAAGCGGGCCTGGCGGTGACCAGCGGACTGGCGGCAGGCATCGACGCGGCCGCTCACCAGGCCACGCTGGACGCCGGGGGCTGCACCGTGGCGGTGATCGGCACCGGCCCGGACCGGGCTTACCCGGACAGCCACGCCAGGCTGCAGGCCCGGATCGCCACCGAAGGCGCGGTGCTCAGCGAGTACCTGCCGGGCACACCGGCACGCCCCGGTCACTTTCCAGCCCGCAACCGCCTGGTGGCCGGGCTGGCGCTGGCGACGGTGGTGGTCGAGGCCGCCCAGCGCTCCGGCGCATTGATCACCGCACGCCTGGCCGCCGAGGCCGGCCGCGAGGTCTGTGCCCTGCCCGGTTCGGTACTCAACCCACGCGCCGCGGGCTGCCACCGGTTGATCCGCGAGGGTGCCGCACTGGTCGAGCGCCCGGAGGAGGTCCTTGAACTGCTGGCGCCCGCCCTTCGCCAGCAGCTGCCGGGCTTGCAATCACGGCTCGCCACCCCCACTGAACAGGCACCGCCGGCACTCCTGCCGGCGCGCTGGGCCGACGACCCTGACTACCAGTGCTTGTGGCGGGCCCTGGACCACAACCCAAGCGGTATGGATTCACTGATCACGCGCTGTGGATTGACGGCGCCCCAGGTGTCCTCCATGCTGCTGGCCATGGAACTGGCGGGAATCGTGGTGTGCGTACACGGCCGCTACTGTCGAACTCCCTAGTTTCTTCACCTCCACAGCGTCGCGCGACGCAGGCCGAGGGGCAATGAAAGAGAGCATCCTGGACGTACTGCTGTACCTGTTTGAACACTATTTCAGCGAAGATGCGGACCTGATCCGTGACCGCGATTCGCTTCAGAACGGCCTGATCCAGGCCGGTTTCAGCCCAACCGAGATCAACAAGGCATTCGACTGGCTCGATGCCCTGGCCGCGCAGCGGCCGAGCGTGGCCCAGGCACGGGTCGATGGCCCCGTGCGCGTCTACCACGGCCCCGAGCTGGACAAGCTGGACGTGGAATGCCGTGGTTTCCTGCTGTATCTGGAACAGCACGGCATCCTCGACGCCGACCAGCGCGAGCTGGTGCTGGACCGGGCCATGGCCCTGGACCAGGACGAACTGGACCTGGACGACCTGAAGTGGGTCGTGCTGATGGTGCTGTTCAACCAGCCCGGCTCCGAGGCGGCGTATGCCTGGATGGAGACGCAGATGTTCATGGACGAGCCAGAACCCCTGCACTGACCGTACACTTGGGGGCATAGCGCATTCAGGAGCGTCCCCGTGAGCGAGTGGTTCCATGCAGAAGGCAACCGGCAGCAGGGTCCGCTGCCGGCGGAACAGTTGGTCGAGTTGTTCCGCAACAACCAGATCTCCCTGGACACTCTGGTCTGGCGCGACGGCCTGCCGCAATGGCAGCCGTTGCGCACCGTGGTCGACGAACTCGGCCTGATCGTGCCGGCGCTGGACGCTGCCGCACCGCCGGTGGAACCCGAGCCCGATCCGGAACCGGTGGCACCGCCTCCGCCGCAGCCGCCGGTACTGCCGCCGTCCACGCCCTACACCACCAGTGCATCGGCCACCGCCCTGCCGGCGCCGAAGAAGAAGCTGTCCGGCTGCGCCCTGACCGCCATCATCGGCGGCGGCCTGCTGCTGGTGCTGGTCCCGATCGTGGCCATCCTGGCTGCCATCGCGCTGCCCGCCTACAACGACTACACCGTGCGCGCCAAGGTCGCCGGCGCAGTGACCGCGCTGCAGCCGTTGAAGGACCAGGTGCAGCATTTCGCCGATGACGAAGGCCGTTGCCCCGGTGCCAACGACGCCGGCTTCCCGGCCCCGGGTGACTTCGCCCATGCAGGGCTGTCGGCGGTGAACATCGGTCGCTTCAACAATGGCCACTGCGGCATCGAAGCCACCCTGGCGTTGCCCGGCAAGAGCCTTGATGGCGACCTGCTGTGGCTGGAATACGATCGCGACAGCGGCCGCTGGGAATGCAGTGGCGAAAGCAACGACAAGTACCTGCCGCCGACGTGCCGCGGCTGAACCACGCGCACGCCAGCACCTCCAAGGATGATTCAACAGGGAACATGCAATGACTGAGTGGTACTACGCCGAAGGACAGCAACGCCAGGGCCCGCTGCCGGTCCAGGAGATCCGCCAGCGCTTCCAGCGCGGCCAGCTGAACCTGGACACCCTGGTCTGGCGCGAAGGCATGGCGCAGTGGGCTGCGCTGCGCCAGGTGGTCGACGAACTGGGACTGCAGACACTGGCCGACGCCAGCACGGCCACCGGCAGTGGCGGCTTCGACCTGCGTGGCGACTATGCCGCGATCGACAACGGTACGGCGCCACTGCCTGGCACCGGCGCCCTCAGCAGTTCGCCCTACAGCGCCCCTGCGGCGCTCGGCGGCGGCGGCCATGCCCAGCCGGTGATGGGCGGCGAAGTGGTCTACGCGGGCTTCTGGAAGCGCGTGGCGGCCTACATGATCGACTACTTCGTGCTGGCCATCCCCGGCGGCATCATCGGCGCCATCCTCGGTGTGGCGCTTGGTGCCAGCATGGGTGCGGTGGGCAGCGGCGAATCGGCCATCGAAATCGTGGCCCAGCTGGCCAGTGCCCTGATCAACCTGGCCATCGGCATGGCGTACTACACCTGGTTCCATGCCTCGCAGGGCGGTGCCACGCTGGGCAAGATGGCGGTCGGCATCAAGGTCGTGCGCAGCAATGGCGAGCGCCTGACCAAGGCCCGCGCATTTGGTCGCTACTGGGCCGCGGTGCTCAGCACCTTCACCCTCGGCATCGGTTTCCTGATGGCCGCCTTCACCGAGCGCAAGCAGGGCCTGCACGACATGATCTGCGACACCCTGGTGGTCGACCGCTGGGCCTACACCGACCAGCCGCAGCTGCAGCGCCGGGAGCTGGGCACGGTGACCGTGCTGGTGCTCGTACTGACCGGCCTGCTGTCGCTGGTGGGCCTGGCGCTCATGGTGTTCGCGGTTGGCTTCATCGCCAAGATGGCCTCATGAACGGCCATCCTCACGCCTGGCTGCTTGACATGGGCTGGCCGGGCGTGATTCCTCTAATAAGGTGAAACCTGAACGCCCGGCACATTACCGGGCGTTCAGTTTATGGATTTGCCCGTGGCCGCTTCACTAATGCGGCCGTTTGCTCCACCCTAGCGGCCCCTCTCCCCCGGTCCGCCCACAGACCTTTCCTGACATGCCCAAGCACCTGCTCATCGTCGAATCGCCGGCCAAGGCCAAGACGATCAACAAATACCTCGGCAAGGACTACACGGTCCTGGCCTCGTATGGGCACGTGCGCGACCTGATCCCGAAGGAAGGCGCAGTCGACCCGGACAACGGGTTCGCCATGCACTACGACGTGATCGACAAGAACGAAAAGCATGTCGATGCGATCGCCAAGGCCGCCAAGGGCGCCGACGACATCCTGCTGGCGACCGACCCGGATCGCGAGGGTGAAGCGATCAGCTGGCACATCGCCGAGATCCTGAAGGAACGCGGGCTGGTCAAGGACAAGCCGATGCAGCGCGTGGTGTTCACCGAGATCACCCCGCGCGCCATCAAGGAAGCGATCAGCCAGCCGCGCGCGATCGCCAGCGACCTGGTTGACGCCCAGCAGGCGCGCCGCGCGCTGGATTACCTGGTCGGTTTCAACCTGTCGCCGGTGCTGTGGCGCAAGGTCCAGCGCGGCCTGTCCGCCGGCCGCGTGCAGAGCCCGGCGCTGCGCATGATCGTCGAGCGCGAGGAAGAGATCGAAGCCTTCATCGCCCGCGAATACTGGTCGATCGCCGCCGAGTGCGCGCACCCGTCGCAGCACTTCAACGCCAAGCTGATCAAGCTGGACGGGCAGAAGTTCGAACAGTTCACCATCACCGACGGCGACACCGCCGAGGCCGCCCGCCTGCGCATCCAGCAGGCCGCGCAGGGCTCGTTGCATGTCACCGATGTGGCCAGCAAGGAGCGCAAGCGCCGCCCGGCGCCGCCGTTCACCACCTCCACCCTGCAGCAGGAAGCCTCGCGCAAGCTCGGCTTCACCACCCGCAAGACCATGCAGGTGGCGCAGAAGCTGTATGAAGGCGTGGCGATCGGTGACGAAGGCACCGTCGGCCTGATCTCGTACATGCGTACCGACTCGGTGAACCTGTCGCAGGACGCGCTGGCCGAGATCCGCGACGTGATCGCCCGCGACTACGGCATCGCCTCGCTGCCGGACCAGCCGAACACCTACCAGACCAAGTCGAAGAACGCCCAGGAAGCGCACGAAGCGGTGCGCCCGACCTCGGCGCTGCGCACGCCTGCGCAGGTGGCGCGCTACCTGACCGATGACGAGCGCAAGCTGTACGAGCTGATCTGGAAGCGTGCGGTGGCCTGCCAGATGATTCCGGCCACCCTCAACACCGTCAGCGTCGATCTGTCCGCCGGCAGCGAACACGTGTTCCGCGCCAGCGGCACCACCGTGGTGGTGCCCGGCTTCCTGGCCGTGTACGAAGAAGGCAAGGACAACAAGAGCGCCGAGGACGAGGACGAAGGCCGCAAGCTGCCGGCGATGAAGCCCGGCGACCGCGTGCCGCTGGAACGCATCCAGGCCGAACAGCATTTCACCCAGCCGCCGCCGCGCTACACCGAAGCGGCGCTGGTGAAGGCGCTGGAAGAGTACGGCATCGGCCGTCCCTCGACCTACGCCTCGATCATCCAGACCCTGCTGTTCCGCAAGTACGTGGAAATGGAAGGCCGCAGCTTCCGCCCATCCGATGTGGGCCGCGCGGTGTCCAAGTTCCTGTCCAGCCACTTCACCCGGTACGTGGACTACGACTTCACCGCCAAGCTGGAAGACGAGCTCGACGCCGTCTCGCGTGGCGAAGAAGAGTGGATCCCGCTGATGGCCCGCTTCTGGGAGCCGTTCAAGGAGCTGGTGGAAGACAAGAAGGAATCGGTCGACCGTGCCGAGGCCAGTGGCGCGCGCGAGCTCGGCACCGACCCGAAGACCGGCAAGCCGGTCAGCGTGCGCCTGGGCCGCTTCGGGCCCTATGCGGCCATCGGCAGCACCGCCGAGGACGCCGAGGAGAAGCCGAAGTTCGCCTCGCTGCGCCCCGGCCAGTCGATGCACACCATCTCCCTGGAAGACGCGCTGGAACTGTTCCTGATGCCGCGCGCGCTGGGTGAGGACAAGGGCGAGCCGGTCAGCGTCGGCATCGGTCGCTTCGGTCCGTTCGCCAAGCGCGGCAGCACCTATGCCTCGCTGAAGAAGGAAGACGACCCGTACACCATCGACCTGGCCCGCGCCGTGTTCCTGATCGAAGAGAAGGAAGAGATCGCGCGTAACCGGATCATCAAGGAGTTCGAGGGCAGCGACATCCAGGTGCTGAACGGCCGTTTCGGCCCGTATATCAGCGACGGCAAGATGAACGGCAAGATCCCCAAGGATCGCGAACCGGCCTCGCTGACCCTGACCGAAGTGCAGCAGCTGATGGAAGAAACCGGCAAGCCGGTGCGCAAGGGCTTCGGCGCCAAGAAGGCTGCCGCGAAGAAGGCCCCGGCAAAGAAGGCCGCGGTGAAGAAGGAAGCGGCGCCGAAGAAGGCCGCTGCAAAGAAAGCGCCTGCCAAGAAGGCCCCGGCAAAGAAAGCGGTGAAGAAGGCTGCCGCGAAGAAAGCCCCGGCGAAGAAGGCCGCTGCAAAGAAGTAGATCCACGCCATGCGTGGATGAGGGGGGCGGACCAACGGTCCGCACCCACCATCAGCAGTCAGTACCTACCGCTGATGCCGGCCAGCGGCCGGCACTACCGGGTGCCAGGGTCCACCCCTTCTGCACGCGGCAGGGGGATAATGAAGGCCCACGCCGGGCCGGTCGCCGCCATGAAAGAACTCACCCTGGACTCTGCTGTCGCCACGCTCCGCGCGGGCGGCGTGATCGCCTACCCGACCGAAGCGGTCTGGGGCCTGGGCTGTGATCCCTCGCACGAAGCTGCGGTGCACATGGTGCTGCGGCTGAAGCAGCGCCCGATCGAGAAAGGCATGATCCTGGTCGCGGCCGAACTGGCGCAGCTGGAAGGCTGGGTGCGGCTGCAGGCGCTGCCCGACGCCCGCCAGCGCGCGGTGCTGGCCAGCTGGCCCGGTGCCAACACCTGGATCCTGCCTGCCGGCCCGCGCGCGCAGCCCTGGGTCACCGGCGAACACAGCGGTATCGCGGTGCGCATCAGCGCGCACCCGCTGGTGGCCGAACTCTGCCGCGCCTGGGGCGGCCCGCTGGTCTCCACCAGCGCCAACCTGGCCGGCGAACCACCGGCACGCAGCCGCGAAGAACTGGACCCGCGCCTGCTGCGCCTGCTCGACGGCATCCTCGATGGGCAGACCGGCGGCCTGGCCCAGCCCACCCCGATCCGCGACGCGCTCAGCGGCAACGTGCTGCGCTCCTGAGCCGGCGATTGCGCTGCTGCGGACAATCACGCACCCTGCCGCCATGACCCTGCTGCGCGCCACCTTGAGCCTGTGCCTGCTGCTGCCGTGGACGGCACCCGCGGCCGAGGACGTGCGTGTCTACCGCTGCGTTGCCAGCAACGGTGCCGTCGCCCTGCAGGACAGGCCGTGCAACAGCGGCCGCCAGCAGGTGCGCGACCTGCAGCGCCCGCGCGATCCCGCTCCACGGGTGGTGCGCAGTGATGCCACGCCTCCGCCGCCCAGCGAAACCCCGGTCATCCGCGAGCGCGAAGTCCGCCACGTCTACATCCAGCCGCCGCAGCCGATGTACGAGTGCGTGAGCGAGGACGGACGGCGCTATACCAGCGACAACAACGAAGGCAATCCGCGCTGGGTGCCGCTGTGGACCAGTGTCTGGCTGCCGCACGGCCATCGTGGTCCAGCCTATCCCGGACCACGCCCGGCCATCGGCACGCCGATCGGCGAAGGCACGGGTTATCGCCGCCCCTCGATCGGCATGGACGTGCAGGTGCCGGCCGGCAGCGTGCTGGTCCGCGACAGCTGCCATGCGTTGCCACCACAGGAAGTCTGCGCACGGCTGAGTGACCGCCGCTGGGAGCTGGATCGCCGTTACAACAGCGCGCTGCAGAGTGAACGCACCGCCATCAGCAACGAACAGCGCGGTATCGATGCGCGCCTGTCGCGCGATTGCGAACGCTGAGCGCAGCACGCCGTCGCAGCCTGTACGCTGTGCGCATGAACCGAGTGATCTGGCTGCTCCTGGTGCTGCTGCCCGGAAGCGCGTTGGCCGAAGAGGGCGTGATCTACCGCTGTACCTCCAGCAGCAGTGACGTCCCTACCCTGCAGCGCACGCCGTGCGCCACCGGCAGCAAGCAGCAGGTGCTGCGCATCCCCGACCCGGCCAACTCGCAGCCGGCCGCCGCTGCGCCTGTAGCCGCCGAACCTGCATCCGTGCCCGTTGAAACACCCGCGCCGGTGCCGTCCGGACCGGCCGTTGCCCCTGCGGCCCCAGCAAAACCACGACGCGCGGACGAAGGACGCACGATCATGGAAGCAGGCATGGTCGAACACGCAGGAGACGACCAGATCCTCGACAGCGCGACGCTGCGCCGCGATGCCCAGGCCCGCGCCGCGGCAGGTGACGGTCCACCGAAGCCGCCGCTTCCTCCGATCTTCCAGTGCACCGACAGCCAGGGCGGCGGCTACCTGTACGAGTACGAAGCCGCGCCCGGCCGCTGCGAGCTGATGACGGTACAGGGCCTTGGCGGAGTGACGCCGGTGAATGCCGCCAGCTGTGAAGTGGTGCGCGACCACTGCGAAGCGCTTCCCGAAGCGCAGCGCTGCGGTGGTTGGCAGCAGCGCTTCCGCGATGCCCGCGGCCGTGAGCGCTTCGCCGCGCCGGAGAACCGCGATACCGCGCGCGGTGAACGCGAGCGGCTGCAGGGTGTGCTGGAGGCCAGCAACTGCCCGGTACCGGGGTAACGGCCACCCGGTAGTGCCGGCCGCTGGCCGGCAACCACAGGATCTTCAGATGAGTGCAGTTGCCGGCCAGCGGCCAGCACTACCTGCTGAAAGATCAGAACCCGTAGCGCAGGAAACCGCCGTCCACCGCGATGCACTCGCCGGTCACATAGCTGGCCGCAGGCAGGCACAGGAAGCCCACGGCTGCGGCCACTTCCTCCGGTTCACCAATGCGGCGCATTGGCGTGCGGTTGATCACTTCCTCGTAGTAGTCCGGGTCCGCCAACGGACCGGACGTGCGCCGCGTGCGGATGTACCACGGCGCCACCGCGTTGACCCGGATGCCATCCTCGGCCCACTCGACGGCCAGGTTGCGGGTCATCTGATGCATTGCCGCCTTGGTCATGCCGTAGACCACCCCGCTGCGCACATGGGTCAGGCCGGACACGCTGCCAACGTTGACGATGGATGACGACGCGTGGCGTGCCAGCAACGGATGTGCATAGCGCGACAGCTCGAAGGCCGAGAACAGGTTGGTCTCGAAGATCTTCCGCCATTCGTCCTCGGAATACTCCGTGGCCGCCTTGGTGACGTTGCCGCCGGCGTTGTTGACCAGGATGTGCAGGCCATCGCTATGGTCCTCCACCCAGTCCAGGATCTGGCGGCGGTCCTCGTCGTCGGAGACATCGGCGGCCAGCGCATGCACCTGCATCTGCGGATACACGTCCAGCAGTTCGTCGCGCGCGGTCTCCAGCATGTCGATATCACGGCCGACGATCATCAGATCGGCGCCGAAGCCAGCCAGTTCATGCGCGATGGCCAGGCCGATGCCGGCGCTGGCGCCGGTGATCAGGGCGGTCTGGCCGTCCAGGCGCCACCGTTGCTGGGTCATGTGTTCTCCCGGGCCGCGCCCGCTGTGTTTCGATGCGGCAAGGATACGCGCTCACGGCCGCCCCCTGCCGAGGATGCGACACTGCCCGCACGCCCATCACGGAGTGCCGCCATGCGCATCCTGATCCTGTCCACGTCCCTGCTGGCCACCGCGCTGCTGGCGGGCTGCCAGCGCCCACCGGCGCCGAACCCGGAAAAGCCACCGGTGCCCCGGGCGATGTCGCGCGCAATCAACGAACCGCTGGACCGCGCCAAGGGCGTGCAGAAGACCGTGGACGATGCCGCCGCGCGTGAGCGCAAGGCCGAGGCCGACGCGACGCAGTAACCCCGCAGACGAAAACGCCCGGCCGAGGCCGGGCGCTTCCAGTAGATCCACGCCGTGTGTGGATGGCTTCCGATCAGAACCCGCAGAAGCAGTACGCCAGCGCCTTCACCGGCGTGCCGTTGCCCTTCTCGCGGGCCGCGTTCTCGACAAAGCGCAGCTGCGTATCCACTTCCGGCATCGTGCGCGCCAGCACCATCCGCGCCATGCCCGAGTCGGACAGCATCCAGGCACCTGCACGGCTGCCGGCGAAACCGCTGACGAACTGCGCGAACGGCGTTGCCGCCTTCTCGATGTAACGCACGCGGTAGGCGTCAGCCTTGCCCAGCTTGGCGCGGCTGGCGGCATCGGCCACCGCATCCTTCAGGCCACCGAAGGCATCGACCAGGCCACGTTCCTTGGCCTGCGCACCGCTCCACACGCGTCCACGGGCCACTTCGTCGACGGCCTCGACCGGCTTCTTGCGGGCGTCGGCGACGCGACCGGTGAAGTCGGCGTAACCCTTGTTGATCACCGACTGGATGACCTGGCCCACGGCCGGATCCATCGGGCGGGTGACATCGAACGCACCGGCGAAACGGGTGGTGCCGACACCGTCGGTGTGCACGCCGATCTTGTCCAGCGCGCGGCTGAAGTTCGGCACCATGCCGAAGATGCCGATCGAACCGGTGATGGTCGACGGATCGGCATAGATGCGATCGGCATTCATGCTGATCCAGTAGCCACCGGAGGCGGCCAGGTCGCCCATCGACACCACCACCGGCTTGCCGGCGGCCTGCAGGGCCACCACTTCGCGGCGGATCTGCTCGGAGGCGAACACTTCACCACCCGGCGAATCCACGCGCAGCACCACGGCCTTCACGTTCTCGTCGTCACGCGCGGCACGCAGCAGCGCCGAGGTCGATTCGCCACCGATGCGGCCGGCCGGCAGGTCGCCACCGCTGATTTCGCCGGCGGCCACCACCACCGCCACCTGCGGACGCGAGTCCACCGGGTTGCGGCGCGCATCGAGCTGGCCCAGGTAGCTGCCGAAGTCGACGTTGCGGAAACCACCGTCGGCATCTTCGTCGGCCACGCCGCGCTCGATCATCAGATCCTCGAATTCCTCGCGGGTCTTCAGCGACGTCACCAGCTTCTGCTGCAGGGCGAACTTGGCCAGGTCACCACCGGCAGCGGCGATGCCTTCCGGCAGCGTGTCGATGCCGGCGGCCAGCTGTGCCGGATCCAGGCGACGGGCCTTGGCGATGTCGCCCAGGTAGCGCTGCCACACGTCGTTCATCCAGAACAGGTCGGCTTCCTTGGAGGCCGGCGAAGCGGCGTCGAGCACGTAGGGTTCGGCGGCGGACTTGTACTCGCCCACCTTGAACAGGTGCACGTCCACACCCAGCTTGTCCTGCAGGCCGGTGCGGAAGTACTGGCGATAGCGGCCCAGGCCCTCGAGCACCACCGACCCCATCGGGTCCAGGTAGACCTCGTCGGCCTGTGCGGCCAGCAGGTACTGCGACTGGCCCATGCTCTCGCTGTAGGCCACCAGCTGCTTGCCGGACGCACGCAGGTCCTGCAGTGCCGCGGCCACTTCACGCAGCGAAGCGAAGCCCGACGGCTGCAGCTTGTCCAGCTCCAGCACCACGCGCTCGATCTTCTTGTCTTCCTTGGCCGACTCGATCACCCGCAGCAGGTCGCGCAGCTGGATCTCTTCGGCACCGTTGTCGCCCACCGCCTTGGCCAGCGCGCGGCTGACCGGGTCAGCGCTGAACTGCTCGACCAGGCGGCCTTCCGGCGCGATCACCAGGGTAGTGCGGTCCTGCAGCGATTTGCTGGCACCGGCGCCCATGCCGGCGGCGATGACGAACATCACCAGCAGCAGGAACAGCAGGCCGAAGAACACCAGGTTGAGGATCAACCGGCGGGTGAAGTTCATGACGTCCCACAGCCCGATGAAGAAACTGGCGACGGGGTTGCGACGCGCCGGGGGCAGCGGGGGCACGGGTTGATTCATGGAACGCTCCGGATGGCTTCTTGCCGTGGTGCCAGCATAGCCGGTGCCGTGTGATGCGGCATCGGACACAAGTCAGGGGATCGCCCGCCATGGGTCGGCAGGGCGGGCGGGACGATCAGGACAACATCGATTGGCCGATGCGCAGGCTGCTGCGACGAAGGCGCCAGCCCATCAGGATGGCGGCGGCGGTCAGGCCGACGATCAGGCCGATCCACATGCCCTGCGGGCCCATGCCCAGGCCCAGGCCGAGCCCGGCGCCGAGCGGCATGCCCAGGCCCCAGTACGCGAACATGGCGATGAACATCGGCACGCGGGTGTCCTTCAGCCCGCGCAGCGCGCCGGCCGACAGCACCTGGATGCCATCCGGGAACTGGAAGGTGGCCGCGTACAGCAGCAGGGTGGAGGCCAGGCCGGCCACCGCCAGGTCGTTGGTGTAGACACCGACGATGGCATCGTGGCCGAACAGCAGCACCGCCGCCGACAGGGTCTGCGTGCCCATGATGATCGCGTAGCCGGCCCAGGCCGCGCGCCGCACGCCGAAGCCATCGCCACGGCCGACCGCATGGCCGACGCGCACGGTGGTGGCCTCGGCCACGCCCATCGGGATCATGAAGCACAGCTGGGCGACGTTGATCGCGATCTGGTGCGCGGCCGCTTCATTGGCACCAAGGCGGCCGATCAGCAGCGCGGTGACGATGAACAGGCCGCCCTCCATCAGCACGGTGATGCCGATCGGCAGGCCGGTGCGCAGCAGGTCCCAGATCGCCTTCCAGCGCGGTCCTTCGAAGTGCGAGAACAGCTGCAGGTGGGCGAAGCGCTTGGTGAACCACAGGTAGGTGGCGAAGGCGATCGCCTGCAGCCACATCATCACCGCCGAGGCGATGCCCAGGCCCTCGGCGCCCATTTCCGGGAAGCCGAGCTTGCCGTTGGCCAGCACGTAGCCCATCGGTGCCAGCACCAGCAGGCCACCGAAGCCGAGCAGCATGGTCGGCAGCGTCCAGTGCATGCCCTCGCTGAGATAGCGCATGCAGAAGTACAGGGTCAGCGCAGGTCCGCCCCAGCGCACCGCGTGCAGGAACGCGGTGGCCCCCGGCACGATGTCCGGCGCGATGCCGAACGCAGGCAGCAGCGGCGGCACCACGGTGAGGAAGGTGAACATGATCAGGCCCAGGCCCAGCGCCAGCCACAGTGCCTGGCGGAACAGCGGGCCGATCTCGCGCTCGCGGCCGGCGCCATGCAGCTGCGACACCGAGGCGGTGAGCGAGATCAGGGTGCCGATCGGGATCAGCATCGGCAGCCACAGCAGGGCGGTGCCGATGGTCACCGCGGCCAGGGTCGCCGTGGCGTGGTGGCCGGCAATGACGTTGTCGACGAAGGAGATCAGACCGGTGGACACATGCCCGAGCACAAGCGGCAGGGCGAGCAGACCGGTAGCGCCGACTTCCTTGCTGAAGCGCGGCGTGGAGGTTGCAGTAGACATAAGGTGCTTGACGCGAACTACGGTTGCGCGCGAAGGGCACAGGCACCGGGTTGCGGGCCGCCATCTTACGCGTGCAGCGCGCGCATTCCCATGACATGGCGTGAATGCTGGGTTCCGGCAGGCCCCGGCATCACGCGTTGCGATCACGTTACGAACAGAAAAAGGGGAAGGAGGGGATTAAGTCGTTTCAAGCCCGACTGTGCCGAATACGACTTAATCCCCTCCGTCCCCTTTTCTTTCTACTGCCCGGCCTGGCGCTTGAGCCAGGTATCGCGCTCGGCCGGCGGCACCGCGAGGAACGCGCCGCGGACCTTGTCGCGCTCCTGCGGTGGCGTGCGCTGTGCCACCAGGGTCAGTTGGGCCAGCTGCGCCGGGCTGAGCTGGCGCAGCACGGCCAGCGCGGCCTCGCGCTGTTCCGGCGGCACGAAGCCGAACAGGCCGTGCAGCTTGGGGAACTCCAGGCCCAGCTGCGGGCCCAGCCGCCAGCCTTCGCGGAAGGCCTGGTCCTGCGCCTGGAACTGCTGGCGCAGGCGCTGCTGCTGGTCGGCCGGCAACGCATTGAATCGCGCAGCGGCCTGACGGATCCGCTCACGCTCGCCCTCCGGCAATGCCCGCCATGCGGCGTAGTCGGCGCGGCGCTGGCGCTGCTGCTGGGCATCGAGCTGGGCGAACGCAGCGGGCGTCGTACCTGTGGTGGCCGGGGCCGCCGGTGAACTGCCCGGCACTGGCGGCGGCAGCGGCACGTTCAAAGTCTGCGGCGCGGCGGACAGCGACAACGGCAGGGCCAGCAGCAGGCTGGCGAATACGGTCTTATTCATCGGCAGCAGCGGTTTCCAGCGTGGCGCTGGCCGGCTCCGGCCGGCTCGGCTTGGATTGCGACTCGTCCACCGGCAGCGGGCCGCCCGCGGCGGTCCACGCATACAGATCGGCATCGGCCACCAGCGGATAGTCGCGGTCGGCCAGCATCGTGGCGTCGTCCGTCGCCTGCGCAGGGGTCGCGTCCGGCGTGGCATTGACCTTGCTCGGCGGCAGTGCTTCCACCGTGACGGGACCCGCCTCACCAACCACGCCTTCCGGCAGCGGTGCGTCGCTGCCGAACGAATGTCCCTGCCAATGGCGCCAGCCCAGCGCGGCGGCCAGCAGTACCACCACGGTTATCAGCAGGATCAACGGACCGCGCCAGCGCGGCTTGGCATTGGCGCGGCGGCGCTTGCCAGTGGCTGCAGCCCGCTCGTCGCGCTGCGGGGTGCGCCAGCTGGAGGTCGGCGCTTCACTGCTGTTCGTCGGTGCGGCCGGCTGTTGCAGCTGCTGCAGGCGTTTGACGGGCAGATCGCGGATGCGCAGCTGCACCTGTTCGGCCAGCTGGCGCCAGGCCGAGGCGTCGGGCTGGCCGTGCGCGTCACGCGGGCAGGCATCGGCCAGCAGCTGCTGGTAGCCGGCTTCGTCCTGGTCGAGCACGCGCGTGGCGATACCTTCATCCAGGCTGCCGCCCACCCGCAGCAACAGCGCCAGGCGCGGCAACGGTCCCATCTGGCCCAAGGCGGCAAGCGGCGGCTCCCACTGGCCGCCCACCGGCTCACGCAGCGCCTGGCGCTGGCCCAGCAGGGTCCAGAAGCGGGTTGGCCACTGCGCCATCGGCAGGTCACTGGCGACCGCCGCAAACGCGCGCATCACCGCCACCAGGGTCTGTTCGGCCCGGGCAGCATCGCCGCACTGCAGTTCAGCCACCACCAGGGCGCGGCGTTCAACACCTCGCAGGAACGCCGACAGCGCGCCGGCCGCGGTCGAGGAAACAGGGGCGGGCACAGCCGTCATCGATCACTCCAAAGGTCTGCCCGCATGATAGCGGCAGGCCATCGGCGCCCGTAGGACTTGCGCCCACAGGCACTTCGTGCTGCAGGTTGTGCACAGCACCACGCTGCCTGCGCAGGAAACTGTGGCATCCAGCTGAATTCACTCTGTTTCAGCATTGTTTCACACTTAAATCATTGATTTTGATGGATTTTAAAGTATGGCGATTTTTTGACCAACCCGAGCGTGAGGCCGTCGCCATCGGCCTCCTGCGCGCCCGCCGACCGGTAACGCACAGCGTTATCCACAGAACATGTGGATAAGACTGAATCTCCAATGGACACCGATATTTAGGTGACATTTATGATTCAACGGGCGCCGTCCCGCCGCCGCCCACCCCGCCATTCGCGCGCGCATGGCCCGGTACACTGGCCCGATGCTTTCACCGATTCCGACCCTGCAGGTCGCCCTGCCCGTCCCCCTGCCCCGCCTGTTCGACTACCTGTCGCCGGAGGGCGTGGCCCCCACGGCTGCGGTCGGCTGCCGCCTGAAGGTGCCGTTCGGCAACCGTGAGCTGGTCGGTGTGGTGGTGGGACACGGCCAGACCGACGACGGCCAGGGACTCCGCCAGGCGTTGGCCTGGTGCGACCCGCAGCCGCTGCTGCAGGGTGAGCTGTGGCAGAGCCTGCAGTGGCTGGCGCGCTACACCCACGCGCCGTTGGGCGAAGTACTCAGCACCGCCCTGCCCGGCCCGCTGCGCCACGGCGAGGCCCTGCCCGACACCCATCACTGGGGCTGGCAACTGACACCCGAAGGCCATGCCCAGCGCGGGAAGCTGCGCGCCGGCAGCCGCCCGCGGCAGCTGGCCGAACTGCTGGCCGAGGCCGTGGTGGATGAAGACGTACTGGGCGAACGCATGGAGGACTGGCGCACCGCCGCACGCAGTCTGGCCAAGCGTGCACTGGCCGAGCGCGTGGCGATGACGGTGGCACCGCAGCATGCGCAGCCGCTGCCCGGGCCCACGCTCAACCCGGACCAGGCCGCGGCCGTGACTGCGATCAACGCCGCCGACGGCTTCCAGCCTTTCCTGCTGGATGGCGTGACCGGCAGCGGCAAGACCGAGGTCTACCTGCAGGCGATCATCCATTGCCTGGCACAGGGCAGGCAGGCGCTGGTGCTGGTGCCGGAAATCGGCCTGACTCCGCAGACCCTGGCACGCTTCCGCGGCCGCCTCGGCATCGCCGTGCATGCGCTGCATTCGGGCTTGAACGATAACGAGCGCGCTCGCGTCTGGGCAGCCGCCTCACGTGGTGAAGCACGGGTCATTGTCGGCACCCGCTCGGCAGTGTTCACGCCGCTGCCGCAGGCCGGTCTGCTGATCATCGACGAGGAACATGACGGCAGCTACAAGCAGCAGGACGGCATCCGCTACCACGCGCGCGATTTCGCCCTGGTGCGCGCCAAGGCCTTGGGCATCCCGGTGCTGCTGGGCAGTGCCACGCCCTCGCTGGAAACCCTGCACAACGCCTACGCTGGGCGCTACACCCACCTGCGCCTGAAGCAGCGTGCCGGCGATGCACGGCCACCGCGCGTGCGCATCCTCGATGTGCGCAAACGGCCATTGCACGATGGCCTCTCGGCCGATGTTCTGGCCGGCATCGGCGAGCACCTGCAGCGTGGCCAGCAGGTGCTGGTGTTCAAGAACCGCCGTGGCTATGCGCCGGTGCTGCTGTGCCACGACTGCGGCTGGACCGCACCGTGCAACCGCTGCGATGCTCCGATGACCGTGCATGGTGGCGGCCGCCGGCTGCAGTGTCACCACTGCGGTGCGCGGCAACCGGCGCCGCTGGCATGCCCGGCCTGCGGCAGCCTGGCGCTGCAGCCACAGGGCATCGGTACCGAACGCCTGGAAGAGCACCTCACCGCCGCCTTCGCCGATTTTCCGGTGGTGCGCATCGACCGCGGCACCACCTCACGACGCGACGCACTGGAACAGCAGCTGGCGAGGCTGGGCGACCAACCCGGCATCCTGGTCGGCACGCAGATCCTGGCCAAGGGCCACGACCTGCCGAAGCTGACACTGGTGGTGGTGGTGGGCATCGACGAAGGTTTGTTCTCCGCGGACTTCCGCGCCAGCGAGAAACTGGCGCAGCAGCTGATTCAGGTCGCAGGACGCGCGGGACGTGCACGTGATCCTGGTGAGGTCTGGCTGCAGACCCACCACCCCGGGCATCCGTTGCTGGAAACCCTGGTGAGCGGTGGCTACCACCCGTTCGCGCAGGCCGAGTTGAACCAGCGCCAGGCCGCCGGATTCCCGCCGTTCGCGCATCTGGCACTGATGCGCGCCGAGGCACAGCAGGTCGAGCATGCCAATGCGTTCCTGCTGGCGGCGCGGCAGTTGCTGGGCGAACAGAACGTGGTCGAGGCCTATGGGCCCATGCCGGCGCCGATGCCGCGGCGTGCCGGTTACCAGCGCACGCAGCTGTTGCTGTCCGCGCTTCAGCGGCCACCGCTGCATGGCGTGCTGGCCCAGCTGGTGCCGCAGCTGTATGCGCTGCCGGAGGCACGCAAGGTGCGCTGGTCGCTGGATGTGGATCCGACGGATCTGTATTGAGGGCGCTGCCCAATGCTGCGTAGAGTCGAGCTTGCTCGACTGCCGTGCGCCAGAAACAGTCGAGCAAGCTCGACTCTACCGTCGGTCCGTATGGACCCGACGGATCTGTATTGAGGCAGACGAACGCTAGCGCCGGGCCATGCCCGGCGGTCCTCCGCATACCACGCTCGCCGGGCATGGCCCGGCGCTACCCCTCAGGTCAGCGGCGACATCACGCCGCGCTGGTAGGCCGGGCGTTCGCGCAGGCGGGCGTACCAGTCGGCCAGGTGCGGCAGTTCCGGGCGCTGGATGGGCAGTTCGAACCAGGCATAGATCAGCGAGCCCAGCGGGATGTCACCCATCGCGAACGTCTCGCCCGACAGCCACGGCTGTCTGGCCAACGTGGCATCGGCCATCGCCAGGTAGTCACCGGCACGCACGATGGCGGCATTGATGCGCGCTTCGTCGCGGTCAGCTGGGGCGGTGCGCATGATGCCCCAGATCAGGTCGGTGTACAGCGGCGCCATGCGCGAGGTGCTCCAGTCCATCCACTTCTCGGCCTGGGCGCGTTCCATCGGGTCTTCGGCGTACAGCGTGCCCAGCGCGTAGCGCGCACTCAGATAGCGCACGATGGCATTCGATTCCCACAGCGGCAGGCCATGGTCTTCGATCACCGGCACCAGGCTGTTGGGATTCATCGCCAGGTACTCCGGCGTCTGCGTGCCGCCGTGGCTGCCACCGACTTCGATGGATTCATACGGCAGGCCGATCTCCTCGGCGCACCACAGCACCTTGCGGACGTTGCTGGAATTGCGGCGGCCCCAGATCTTCAACATGCGGGTTTTTCCTTGCTGGCAATGCGAGCGGCAACGATACGCCTGATCGGAGTGGAGATGTGCGTGCCGGATGCGGGATCTGGCATCTGGGGCTTGCCGGCCAGCGGCCGGCACTACCGGTTCTTTTCCGGCCAGCGGCCGGCACTACCGGTTCTTTTCCGGCCAGCGGCCGGCATTACCGGTTCTTTTTTGGCAGCGCGCGCACGTAGGAGGACTTGCCGTCCTTCTTCAGCTCGAACAGCCCGATCGCTGCCAGCAGGTCACTGAGCTTGCCGTAACCGTAGTTGCGCGGGTCGAACGACGCCTGGTTGCCGATCTGGCTGCCGACCGGGCCAAGGTGCGACCAGCCATCCTCGCCCTCGGCCGAGGACACCGCACGGCGCAGCATCTTCACCAGCCGCGTATCGCTGCGCATTTCCGCACCGCTCTTGCGTGGCCGGGCATCGTCGTTGGCAACAGGCTCGTTCGATGCCTGTTCGCTGGACGCCTGTTCGGTATCCGGCACGCTGGCATGGGTCTGGCCCAGTGCTTCCAGATAGGTGAACTTCGAACACGCATTGACGAACGGTTCCGGCGTTTTCTTCTCGCCGAAGCCATAGACCTTCACGCCATCGGTCAGCAGGCGCATCACCATCGGGGTGAAGTCGGCATCGCTGGACACGATCGCGAAGCCATCCAGATTGCGCGCGTACAGCAGGTCCATGGCATCGATCACCATCGCCATGTCCGAGGCATTCTTGCCCTTGCTGTAGGCGAACTGCTGGATCGGGCGGATCGCATATTCGTGCAGCACGGCCTCCCAACCCTTCAACCGCGGGCTCTTCCAGTTGCCATAGGCGCGGCGCACGTTGGCCACACCGTAGCGGGCGACTTCGGCCAGGACCTCGTCGATCTTCGAGGCCGGCGCATTGTCGGCGTCGATCAACAGGGCGATGCGCTTTTCCGGTTCGCTCATGGGCTCCTCACGGGCGGTTGCCTGAACCCGAGTATCGCCGATCCATCCGGGCGCTGACGTGACAGGGCGCCATCGTGCGAAGATGCCAGGCGCTTCCCCCAATGCCCCCACTGGAGTGAGTCGATGAGTCGCGAGCGCGTTCCCCACCTGGTTGTTGTCGGCGGCGGTTTTGCCGGTCTCTGGGCCACCCGTGCCCTGGCCCGCGAGCGCATACGCATCACCCTGGTCGACCGCCGCAACCACCATCTGTTCCAGCCACTGCTGTACCAGGTGGCCACCGCCGGCCTGTCCGCGCCGGACATCGCCGCGCCGCTGCGCCACATCCTCGGCCACCAGCGCAATGTGGAAGTCCGCCTGGGCGAAGTGGTGACCATCGACAAGCAGGCCCGGCAGATCCGCATGGCCGATGGCAGCACGCTGGACTACGACAGCCTGCTGCTGGCTACCGGCGCCACCCACGCCTACTTCGGCAACGACCAATGGGCCGATGATGCGCCCGGGCTGAAGACGCTGGACGATGCCATCGCACTGCGCCGCAAGCTGCTGCTGGCGTTCGAGCGCGCCGAGGCCGAGCCGGACCCGGCGAAGAAAGCGGCGTGGTTGAGCTTTGCCGTGGTCGGCGGCGGCCCCACCGGTGTTGAACTGGCCGGTACCTTGGCCGAAATCGCGCGGCATACGCTGCGCAACGAGTTCCGCCATATCGATCCGGCCAGCGCCAAGGTGCGGCTGGTCGAAGCCGGCCCACGCGTGTTGTCTTCGTTCCCGGAAGTGCTTTCGCTGAAGGCACGGCGGCAACTGGAAAAACTGGGCGTGGAGGTGCTGACCGGTACCCCGGTGAGCGACATCGACAGCCAGGGCTTCAAGCTCGGTGATCAGTTCGTGCCGGCCCGCACTGTGGTGTGGGCCGCCGGTGTGGCCGCTTCACCGCTGGCGCGCACCCTGGATGTGCCGCTGGATCGCGCCGGCCGCGTGCAGGTGCAGCCGGACCTGACCCTGCCCGACCACCCCGAGCTGTTCGTGGCCGGCGATCTGGCCGCACTGAATCAAGCCAATGGCAAGCCGGTGCCCGGCGTCGCGCCCGCCGCCAAGCAGATGGGCAAGTACGTGGCCGAGGTGATCCGCGCGCGCTTGCATGGCAAGGCCGCACCGGGGCCGTTCAAGTACGCCGACTTCGGCAACCTGGCCACCATCGGCCGCATGGCCGCGATCGTTCACCTGGGCAGGCTGCAACTCTCGGGCATCCTCGCCTGGTGGTTCTGGCTGGCCGCACACGTGTTCTTCCTGATCGGCTTCCGCAACCGCATCGTGGTGCTGCTGAACTGGGCCGTGGCGTACTGGAGCTACCAGCGCAGCGCGCGCATCATCTTTGGTGATGACCAGGAAGACCGGCGACCCCGACGGTAGTGCCGGCCGCTGGCCGGCTGCTGCGCGGTCGGATCCCTTTCCGCAGGAAAGGGCTCTGACTCCGTCAACATCATCCACGCATGGCGTGGATCTACCGGTTCATCGGGCCACCCGCCCTTTCGACCAGGTGCGGCAGAAATCCTCCTTCCTCGCGGCATCGGCAATCTGCGCGGTACTCCAATGCCGGGTGATCCAGACTGTCAGTGCGGTGCTGCTGAGATGCCAGCGCAGCATGTCGTGCCTTGGCTGCCGCATCAGGTGGCGGCGTGCAACCCAGAACGCTTTGCGCTCGACATCAGTCGCCTTCTTCAACGCTTCAGGATCGAAGAACCGCGTCGTGAAGCTCCATGGATTCATCGGCTGGAATCCCGTGCGCTGCTCACTGTTGCACGCAGCCATACCACTGGGTGCGCGGTCCGCCGGCTTCGGCCGGCCTTCCACCAGCGCCAGCCCGAGCAGGTACAGCAGGCCAGGCAGCAGTGCGATGCCCGCGGCCAGCATGACGACGGAGATCCATGCTTTGCCGGCAGCACGCATCGCTCTACCGCGCCTTCGGCTTCGGATACCACAGCGCGTTGACGATGACCCAGCGCTGGTCGAAGCGCCCCATGTGGAAGTAGTCGACGAACCACGGCGTTTCCAGCCGTACCGAGGCCGCGTTGCCGGTCACGTCCAGCACCGTGCAGCGGCGGTCCCATTGATCCTTCGGCGTCTTCAGCGCGCCTTGCTTCGTCAGCGAGACCAGCTCCTCCTTCGACATGCGGCGCAGGCCCAAGCGTTCGTCGGGTGTATCGCCGAGGACCGCGCGCTTGGCCAGGTCCGGGTGCAGGGAGCGGGCGACGCGCTGCGGGTCGGCCTCCAGCTGGCCGTCGACGTAATCGTGGCAGGTGGCTTCAATGGCCGCGAGGGTGGCCGGATCGGCAGTGGGGCTCGTTGCTGCGGAGAGAGCGAACAGCAGGGCAATCGCGGACATCCGGGTCTCCAGCTCTGGGCGCGGGGTGATCATGGCATGGGCCAAGTGGCCCATCCACGCATGGCGTGGATCTACAGAAGCGTCTCGGCCGGTTCCTGCAGCCAGGCCAGCTTGCGTTCGCGCGGCTGCTGCTTGAGCTGCCACTCGGCCCGCGAGGCTGCGGCCCGGTCGGGGTACTCGCGTACGGCCAGCACGCGCAGCGGCGGCCGCGCCCGGGTGTAACGCGCGCCCTTGCCGGCCTGGTGGGCAGCGAAACGCGCATCCACGTCGGTGCTGATGCCGGCGTAATAGCTGCCATCGCGGCATTCGAGCAGGTACAGGAACCAGGGTCGGAGGGACGGGGCCATGCCCGGATTATGCCGTGCTGCACTGCAGCGGATATACTGGCGCCCGAATGCAGGAGAGAGGCGCCGCGCTGGCGCCCGCCGAAGGCGCAGGCTCCCATGATCGCTCAGGCCGGTGGGCTGGAATCCCACCAACCATGCATTCGACTCGCCGAGCTGGAGAGAGGTCACCGGGCACGCCCGGGACGATCCGCCGAAGGGGCACGCGGCCCATGCCGCTGAACTCTCAGGCAAAAGGACAGCGGGAGCGGCACCGGTCATCGTCATCCCGTCATTGCGCAGGCAGTGGCGATAGTGGCGCATGGCCGGCCCCACCGCGCCCGGAGCCTGTCCCATGCTGCTGTCCATCATCTACCTGATCGCCATTTCCGCCGAAGCCATGACCGGCGCGCTGTCCGCCGGCCGTCGCCGCATGGACCTGTTCGGGGTGGTCATGATCGCCTGCGTCACCGCCCTCGGGGGCGGTTCGCTGCGCGACATCCTGCTCGGCCACTACCCGCTGGGCTGGGTGAAGCATCCCGAGTACCTGGGCTTCACCGTGTGCGCGGCGCTGATCGCCACCTGGGTGGCGCGCTGGATGCACCACTTCCGCCGCACCTTCCTGGTGCTCGATGGCCTGGGCCTGATCGCGTTCACCCTGATCGGCTGCTCGATCGCGCGCGAGGCCGGCCATGCCATGCCGATCGTGCTGATCGCCGGCATGCTGACCGGCGCCTTCGGCGGCGTGCTGCGCGACATTCTCTGCAACGAGGTACCGCTGATCTTCCAGAAGGAGCTGTACGCGATCATCGCGCTGCTGACCGGCGCGGCCTACCTGTTGCTGCTGCACTGGGGCGTGGCCGACGCCACCGCGATCCTGTGCTGCCTCGGCGGCGGCTTCGCGCTGCGCCTGCTGGCGATCCACTACCGCTGGGAAATGCCGAAGTTCGTCTATCACGACGAAGTGCATTGATTGTTTGTCGGTAGTGTCGGCCGCTGGCCGGCAACACGGCACACGCCCGCAGATTCCGGCAGGTTGCCGGCCAGCGGCCGGCACTACCGAATGCGTTGCATGACCATGGTCATGCGGCATTGGCCGGGGTGATTGGCTACCATTGTCACCCCGTCGCTGCCGCGACGGCATCCAGCCACGCCGCGCCCGCGGCCCCGCCAGACAACTCCCTCCCCGCTGCCCGTGGTGCCGTGAACGCGCCGACGGGCCCGCATGTCCCTGCGCGCGCAGGGCGCAGGATGCCCCATGTCTGTCGCCGAAAATTCCCGCTTCCGTCGTGCCCGCCTGTTGTGGGCGGTGCTGGCCATCGCCCTCGCCGCCCTTCTGGCGTGGTGGCTGTGGCCCCGGAATGGTGCCGGCAGCAGCGACGATGCGCCGGGCAAGACGGTGCCGGTACGCGTGGCACGCGCCAGCGCCGAGCCGCTGGTGCTGCGCCTGAAGGCGGTCGGTACGGTCACCCCGCTGCACAGCGTGGTGGTACGCAGCCGCGTGGATGGCGAACTGCTGCGGCTGCATTTCCAGGAAGGCCAGCAGGTGAAGGCCGGCGATCTGCTGGCGCAGATCGACCCGCGCCCGTATGAAGTGAAGCTGGCACAGGCGCAGGGTACCCAGCAGCAGAATCTGGCCGAGCTGGAAAACGCCGAGCGCCAGCTGCAGCGCTACCGCGAACTGCAGAAGCAGAACTACGTGTCCGGGCAGGAACTGAGCGACCAGCAGAGCAAGGTGCGCCAGCTGCAGGGTCGGCGGGTCAGCGATCAGGCGTCTGTTGACGAAGCGCGCCTGCAGCTGCAGTACACCCGCATCACCGCACCGGTCAGTGGCCGCGTCGGCTTGCGCCGGTTGGACGTGGGCAACCTGGTGCGCGCCAGCGATGCCGAAGGCCTGGTGACGCTGGCGCAGACCGCGCCGATCAGCGTGCTGTTCACCGTGCCCGAACCCGAGCTGCCTGCGCTGCTCGATGCCGTGCAGGCGCAACCGGCACTGGCGGTGGAAACCTGGGACCGCGAAGAACGCCGGCAGCTGGCCCGCGGCTCGCTGTCCAGCGTCGACAACCGCATCGATACCACCACCGGCACGTTGAAACTGCGTGCGCACTTCGACAACCACGATCTGGCGCTGTTCCCCAACCAGTTCGTCAACGTCCGCCTGCAGCTGGGCGAGCAGCCCGCGCTGCTGATTCCCGATGCCGCCGTGCAGTTCGGCAGCCAGGGCAACTACGTGCATATCGTCGACAAGGACAGCAAGGCACAGCGCCGCACCGTGGTGCTCGGTCCGGCCGATGATGGGCGCGTGGCCGTGCGCTCCGGGCTGGCCGCAGGGGACAAGGTGGTGATCGAAGGCATCGACGGGCTGGAAGACGGCACGGCGGTGGAGATCATCACCGAGGAGGCCGCGACCAAGGCCGGCGCATGAACCTCTCGCGCCCGTTCATCCTGCGCCCGGTCGCAACGACTCTCCTGATGGTGGCGCTGCTGCTGTCCGGCGTGCTGGCCTATCGCCTGCTGCCGGTGGCGGCGCTGCCGCAGGTCGATTACCCGATCATCCAGATCACCACGCTGTATCCGGGGGCCAGCCCCGAACTGACCACACGCACCATCACCGCACCGCTGGAGCGCCAGCTCGGCCAGATTCCCGGCCTGAAACAACTGTCGTCGACCAGTTCCGGTGGCGCCTCGGTCATTACCCTGCAGTTCGGGCTGGAGGTGTCGCTGGGTGTGGCCGAGCAGGACGTGCAGGCCGCCATCAACGCGGCGGGCAGCTTCCTGCCCGGGGACCTGCCGGTGCCGCCGGTGTACCGCAAGGTCAACCCGGCCGACACCCCCATCCTGACCTTGGCGGTGACCTCGCAAGGCCTGTCGCTGCCGCAGGTGCACGATCTGGTGGATACGCGCATCGCCCAGCGCCTGGCGCAGTTGCCCGGCGTCGGCCTGGTCAGCCTGGCCGGTGGCCAGCGCCCGGCGGTGCGCATCCAGGTCAATCCAGCGGCGCTGGCCGCCAACAACCTGGGCATGGACCACATCCGCACCGCCATCGCCGCCGCCAACGTCAACCTGCCCAAGGGCAGTTTCGATGGCCCGATCCGCGCGGTGATGCTCGATGCCAACGATCAGATGCGCAGCGTGGATGAGTACCGTGCCCTGATACTGGCCTGGCGCGACGGCGCGCCGCTGCGGCTGGGCGATGTAGCCACCATTACCGATGGCGCCGAGAACCGCCAGTTGGCTGCGTGGAGCGGTACCACGCCGGCAGTGCTGGTGAACATCCAGCGCCAGCCCGGCGCCAACGTGATCGCCGTGGTCGAGCAGGTGCGTACGCTGCTGCCGCAGCTGCAGGCCACGCTGCCCGCCGGCGTGCAGATGAATGTACTGAGCGACCGCACCGAATCGATCCGCGCGTCGGTGCGCGGCGTGCAGAAAGAACTGGTACTGGCCATCGGCCTGGTGGTGCTGGTCACCTGGGTGTTCCTGCGCAATCTGCCGGCCACGCTCATTCCCAGCGTCGCGGTGCCGCTGTCGCTCATCGGCACCTTCGCGGTGATGCTGCTGGCCGGCTATTCGCTCAACAACCTCACCCTGATGGCGCTGACCATCGCCACCGGCTTCGTGGTGGACGATGCCATCGTGATGCTGGAGAACATCGCCCGCCATCTGGAGGAAGGCGAAAGCCCCCGCGATGCAGCGCTGAAAGGCGCAGCCGAGATCGGCTTCACCCTGGTGTCGCTGACTGTTTCGCTGATCGCGGTGCTGATCCCGCTGCTGTTCATGGCCGACCTGGTGGGTGCACTGTTCCATGAGTTCGCAGTGACACTGGCTGTAGCCATCGGCATTTCGCTGGTGGTCTCGCTGACGCTGACGCCGATGCTGTGCGCGCGGTTCCTGAAGCCGCACGCGAAGACTGCACATGCGCCCGATGTCTTCGACCGCGTCATCGGCCTCTACGACCGCCAGCTGCGCTGGGTGCTGCAGCGCCAGCCGCTGATGCTGCTGGCCACCGTTGCCACCCTCGCACTGACCGTGGCGCTGTACTTCGCCGTGCCCAAGGGTTTCTTCCCGGTGCAGGATGCCGGCCTGGTGCAGGGCATCAGCGAAGCGCCGCAGGCGATCTCATTCCAGGCGATGCGCGAGCGCCAGCAGGCGCTGGCGGCGGCCATCGAAGCCGACGAGGCGGTGGCCAGCGTCTCGTCCTACATCGGCGTGGACGGCAACAATGCCACGCTCAATACCGGCCGCCTGCTGATCGAGCTGAAACCGCACGGCGACCGCGATGGCGCCGCCGTGGTGATGGCGCGCCTGCAACAGCGCGTGTCGAAGATCCCCGGCATCACCCTGTACCTGCAGCCGGTACAGGAGCTGGGCATCGAAGACCGCATCAGCCGCACCCAGTACCAGTTCACCCTGACCACGCCGGATCTTGAAACACTGGAACGCTGGACCCCGAAGCTGCTGCAGGCGCTACGCCAGCAACCAGCACTGCGCGATGTCGCCAGTGATCTGCAGATGCAGGGGCGGCAGGCACGCGTAGCGATCGACCGCGATGCGGCGGCGCGCCTGGGCGTAAGCGTGGAAGCGGTAGCCGATGCGCTGTACGACGCCTATGGGCAGCGCCAGATTTCGACCATCTTCACCCAGGCCAGCCAGTACCGGGTGGTGCTGGAGGCCGATCCTTTACGACAGCCCGGGCCGGAGGCGATCACGGGCCTGCGTGTGCGCAGCAGCAGTGGGCAGACCGTGCCGCTGGGTGCGGTGGCACGCGTGGATCTGGGCCCGACCACCCTGCTACGCAATCACGTGGGCCAGTTCCCGGCGGCCACGCTGTCGTTCAACCTTGCCCCGGGCGCTTCGCTGGGCGAAGCGGTGGAGGCTGTGCACGCCGCGCGCGCACAGGTGAACCTGCCGCAGAGCATCGAACTTCGCCTGCAGGGTGCCGCAGCGGCCTTCAGCAGCTCGCTGTCGTCCACACTGTGGCTGATCCTGGCCGCGGTGGTGGTGATGTACATCGTGCTGGGCGTGCTCTACGAGAGCTTCATCCACCCCATCACCATCCTCTCCACCCTGCCCTCGGCCACCGTCGGTGCGTTGGCGGCACTGTGGGTAAGCGGACGCAGCCTGGACCTGATCGCGGTGATCGGCATCGTGCTGCTGATCGGCCTGGTGAAGAAGAACGCGATCATGATGATCGACTTCGCGCTGGACGCGCAGCGCACACGCGGCATGTCACCGCGCGAGGCGATCCATCAGGCCGCGCTGCTGCGTTTCCGGCCGATCCTGATGACCACGCTGGCCGCGCTGTTCGGCGCAGTGCCGCTGATGCTGGCCAGCGGTTCCGGCGCCGAGCTGCGGCAGCCACTGGGCTGGGTGATGGTGGGGGGGCTGCTGGTCAGCCAGGTACTGACCCTGTTCACCACGCCGGTGATCTACCTGGCCTTTGATCGCCTGCAGCGTGGCCGTGCGACGTCCCCGGTGGCCGTTGACGAGGCGAGCGCGTGACCCCCATCGCGCGCCTGGCGCAGGCCTGCGTGCAGCGCCCGGTAGCGACGATCCTGCTGGCGGTGGCGCTGGTGCTGGCCGGCCTGCTGGCATTGCGCCTGTTGCCGGTGGCGCCGCTGCCACAGGTCGATTACCCGGCCATTGAAGTCAGTGCCAGCCTGCCCGGCGCCTCGCCCGAGTCGATGGCAGCCACCGTCGCCACGCCGCTGGAGCGCGCACTGGGCAGCCTGCCCGGCATCTCACGCATCGACTCGGCCAGCACCCAGGGCCAGACCCAGATCGAACTGAAGTTCGTACTCGGCCGCGACATCGATGAGGCAGCGCGTGAAGTGCAGGCCGCCATCAATCTTGCACGCGGGCAGTTGCCCAGTGGCATGCCCGGCATGCCGCAGTACCGCAAGGTCAATCCCTCACAGGCACCGATCCTGGCGCTGGCACTGACCTCGGACACGCGTTCGCCAGGCCAGCTGTATGACCTGGCCTCCACCGTGCTGGCGCAGAAGCTGTCGCAGGTGCCGGGCGTGGGCGAAGTGCAGGTGGGCGGCAGCGCCTTGCCCGCCGTGCGTGTATCGCTGGACCCGAATGCACTGAACCATGCAGGCCTGGCACTGGAGGACGTGGCCCAGGCCATCGGCCGCGCCAACGCCATGCGCCCGCTGGGTGCCGTGGGCGATGACCGCCAGCAGTGGCAGCTGGAAGCGCCGCTGCAGCTGCGCCAGGCCGCGCAGTACCGCGAACTGGCATTGAAGGTCAGCGACGACCGCACGCTGCGGCTGGGCGATGTCGCCGCCGTTGCCGATGGCGTGGAAGACCGTTACGCCAGCGGCTTCCACAACGAACGCCCCGCCGTGCTGCTGATCGTCAGCCGCCAACCCGGCGCCAACATCATCGCCACCGTTGATGCCATCCAGGCGCAGCTACCGCAACTGCATGCGCTGTTGCCCTCCAGCGTGGACATGCGGCTGGTGATGGACCGCTCGCCGGTGATCCGCGCCACCCTGCACGAAGCAGAGCTCACGCTGGTGCTGGCGATCGTGCTGGTGGTGCTGGTGGTGCTCGGCTTCCTCGGCCACTGGCGTGCAGCGTTGGTGCCCAGCGTGGCGATTCCGGTGGTGCTGTTCGGCACGCTGGCGCTGATCGCGCTGATGGGCTTCTCACTCAATACGCTTTCATTGATGGCGCTGATCGTCGCCGCCGTGCTGGTGGTGGACGATGCCATCGTGGTGCTGGAGAACATCGCCCGCCATCGCGAACTGGGCGCCGACCGCTGGCAGGCGGCAGTACGGGGTGCATCGGAAGTCGGTGCCACGCTGCTGTCGATGAACGTTGCACTGGCCGTGGTGTTCGTCTCCATCCTGTTCCTGGACGACTTCGTCGAACGCCTGTTCCGCGAATTCTCGTTGACCCTGGTGGCGGCCATGACGGTCTCCGTGCTGGTCGCGCTGAGCCTGGTGCCGATGCTGTGTGCACGATTGTTCGTGGATGCCGCGCAGCAACCCTCGCGCTGGCAGCGGGGCAGCAATGCGCTGTTCGAACGTGTGCGCAGCGCCTACCTGCGCACGCTTCAGGCCAGCCTGCGCCGGCTGCGCTGGCCGTTGCTGGCCTTCGTTGCAGTCATCGCGCTTAACACGTGGCTGTTCCAGCAGGTGCCCAAGGGCATCGTGCCCAAGCAGGACACCGCGCAGCTGCGCGGCTTCGCGCGCGGCGATGACGGCCTGTCCTTCCAGGCCATGCAACCGAAGATCGATGCGTACAGGAAGCTGTTGCTGTCCGATCCGGCCATCGAGGACATCATCGGCTACATCGGTGGCAGCAACGGGGTCAACAACGCCTTCATCATGATCAAGATGAAGCCGCTGGCCGAGCGCAAGGTGTCCAGCCAACAGGTGATCGACCGCCTGCGCGCGCGGCTGCCCAAGCTGCCCGGCGGCAATCTCTATCTGTGGGTGGACCAGGACATCCGCCTGGAGGGCGCCGGCAGCAGCGGCAAGTACGAGTTCCAGCTGCTGTCGGCCGATACAGCACCACTGCGCGAATGGGCGCCGAAGGTGGCTGCCGCGCTGCGTGGCCTGCCCGAACTGGTGGACGTGGAAGCACAGGGAGAAGCAGGCATGCGCCAGGTGGTGCTGGATATCGACCGCGAAGCAGCCGCGCGCCACGGCGTGGACCTGCGCACGGTGGCCAACATGCTCAACAACTCCTTCAGCCAGCGCCAGGTCGCCACGCTGTACGACAGCCTCAACCAGTACCGCGTGGTGATGGAGCTGGACCCGAAGCACACCCAGGACCCGGGCACGCTGTCACGACTGCAGGTGATCGATGGCAACGGCCAGCGCATTCCGCTGTCGAGCATCGCCAGCTGGCGCTATGGCATGGCACCGGACCGGGTGTACCACAGCGAGCAGTTCGCCTCCATCTGGATCGAGTTCGCGCTGGCACCGGGGGTGGGACTGGAACAGGCCACGCAGGCGATTGAAGGTGCGATGTCGAAACTGATGCTGCCGCGTTCGGTCCAGGGAAAACTGTCCGGTGAAGCCGGCGGGCTGGATCAGCTGCGCGCGCGCCAGCTATGGCTGGTGCTGGGCGCCACGCTGGCGGTCTACCTGGTGCTGGGCATCCTCTACGAGAGCTTCCTGCAGCCGCTGGTGATCCTGTCCACCCTGCCTTCGGCCGGTGTCGGCGCGCTGCTGGCGCTGTGGCTGTTCGGCAACGAACTGAACCTGATCGCCCTGCTCGGCCTGTTCCTGCTGGTGGGCGTGGTGATGAAGAACACCATCCTGCTGGTGGATTTCGCGCTGGCCGGCGAGCGGCGCGGGCTGAGCGCGCAGGATTCAGTGATGGAAGCCGCGCGGTTGCGCCTGCGGCCGATCCTGATGACCTCGCTGGCGGCGCTGCTCGGCACGCTGCCGCTGATGCTGGCCAACGGCGAAGGCTGGGAGCTGCGGCAACCGCTGGGCATTGCGATTGTCGGCGGCTTGCTGGTCAGCCAGTGGCTGACGCTGTACACGACCCCGGCGATGTATCTGGCCTTGGCGAGGATTCGGGCGAAGCGGTGAATGTGGGGCGGGGAATTCATCCACGCGTGGCGTGGATCTACCGTCAATGCCGCACGACGAACCCGCCGGACCGGCCGCTGGATGGCGCCTGCAGCTCCTCGTTGAAGGCTGCCTTGATGGCCTCGACCACCACGTCACGGTCCATGCCCTCACTGGTCACCAGCGCGTCGGCGACGTGCTGGGCAACGTCGGCAAGAATTCGCCCCCAGGCACGTTCTTCGCGGATGTCGGGGCGATCCTCGTACAGCCCCACTTTCAATGATGCATGCAGCCCGCGCTCAGCGATCCACACGCGAATCATCTCGACCGAAGATTCGTCGCGTTGGGCAGCTTCAGGGATGATCAGTTCTTTCATGGCGGCAGCCGCAAGGAGAAGTGATCGCATTGTGGCCCACATCCATGCATGGCGTGGATCTACTGCGGACCTTGAGTAGAGTCCAAGGCGGATCATCGCACTGTGCGGACTGGACCACTTGGCGTGCCGGGTGCGACCCGACGGGCCCGCGACAAATGTGGCCTCCAGCGGGTCGTAGCCGTCATTGCCGGGGACGGCGAATCGTCCACGCATGGCGTGGATCTACTGCCACCCCGGCGATGTACCTGGCGCTGTCGCTCATGCGCAGCGCCAGGCGCATCGCCGGTGCAGATGGGCCGGTCTCCAACTCCGACCGGCCCTGATCGCGGCCGCACCCCCGCAGGCGCTGGCCGCCATCCACACACGTGCCGCACTCAGGCGGCTTCCATCAAGCTGCTTCGGACACCTTCACGTCGCGACGGGCGCGCACGGCCGCAGCCAGTCGCTCCAGCACCGTCACGGTGGTGTCCCAGTCGATGCAGCCATCGGTGATGCTCTGCCCATAGACCAGCGGCTGGCCTTCCACCAGTTCCTGGCGACCACCGACCAGATGGCTCTCGATCATCACGCCAACGATGCGCTGTTCGCCGTCTTCCAGCTGAACGGCGATGTCGTCGATCACCTTCGGCTGGTTCTCCGGGTTCTTCAGGCTGTTGGCATGGCTGGCGTCGATCATCAGACGCGTCGGCAGCTTGGCCTTGGCCAGCACCTGGCAGGCCTCGGCGACACTGCCGGCGTCGTAGTTCGGCTGCTTGCCGCCGCGCAGGATCACATGGCAGTCCGGGTTGCCGGTGGTCGACACGATGGCGGTGCCACCCTGCTTGGTGACCGACAGGAAGTGATGCGGGTTGGATGCCGCACCCACGGCATCGGCCGCAATCTTCACGTTGCCATCGGTGCCGTTCTTGAAGCCGACCGGGCACGACAGCCCCGACGCCAGCTCGCGATGCACCTGGCTTTCGGTAGTGCGTGCCCCGATCGCGCCCCATGCCACCAGGTCGGCGATGTACTGCGGCGAGATCACGTCGAGGAATTCGACACCGGCCGGCAGGCCGAGTTTGTTGATGTCGCGCAGCAGGCCGCGGGCGATGCGCAGGCCCTTGTCGATCCTGAAGCTGCCGTCCAGGTCCGGGTCGTTGATCAGGCCCTTCCAGCCCACCGTGGTGCGCGGCTTCTCGAAGTACACGCGCATGACGATTTCAAGTTCTCCGGCCAGCGCGTCACGCAGCGGCTTCAGGCGCTGGGCGTACTCGATGGCGGCGTTCGGGTCGTGGATCGAGCACGGGCCAACCACCACCGCCAGGCGGTCGTCACGGCCATGCAGGATCTGGTGCAGGGCCGCGCGCGAGGCGCTGACGGTGTCGGAAGCTTCATCGTCACAGGGCAGCATCGCCAGCAGCTGGGCGGGCGGTGTCAGCGGTTCGATGGTGCGGATACGCAGGTCGTCGGTGTGCGGGGGCATTGCAGGAGATCTCCGGAACGTTGGGGGTCCCCAGCGTGGCGGCATGAAAAAAGCCGCCAGGTTCGCTGGCGGCTTTCGGGAATGCGTCTGAAGCTTTCTTCAGGGTGAGCGCAGTCCTTCCTCCGCCAGTGGCTTCGGAAAGTAATACCAGTAAAAGCTGGTGGGGGCTGCGTTCATGGGATCTATTGATAGCACAGCTTTTGCGCAGTGCAAAATGTTTCATCCGCAACTGGGGACGCGGTTCAGGCACAGGGGACAGCCACGCGTACAGTCGTTCAGCCCTCACCCTTCACTGGACTGCCTCCCGCCAAGATGCGCTCGTCATAGCCGTCCGGGTACCAGTACTGATACGGCCGCCCCTCATCGTCCTCTCCGTGATGCTGCTTGATCAGTCGAGGATCCACCCAGAGAGGCAAACGATCTCGATCCGAGCGGAGTGCAAAGTCAGGGCAGCGTACCTCACCATCTACTTCGATCTCATTTTGCACCGTCGCCAGGTAGCTCGCTTCGAAGTTCCCCGCAACATGCACGTACTGGCCTGTCTCAAGAAGGGTATCAACCTGCACGTTGCCCCCAACAAAGAGGCCGCCATCATTGAGTGAAGATGCGTATATGTGCTTGCAGGTCAAATTGTCACGGACGAAAACCCAACCACCACAGATGAAATTTTCAGTGGTCACGCTTCCAAGTACGACTACACACCTGAGCTCGTCCAGATCATTGAGATGCAACGTACCTCCCACGTTCAGATCGCCTTCAATAATCAGGCAATCGGTGTCCCAATCCGAACGCACATCCTCATCAAATGTGAAGCCGTCCATCGTACTGAATGCCAACGGTGGTTCCGGCACTGGATCTGTTGTGGATGCGAGTATCCGTTCTCGGATGCGCCGCAATGCTATTGCACCTTCCGAGTCTCCAGCTGTCTCGACGATCTCCTCAAGCATCCGTGCTGTTGTTCTATCTTCAGCCGGATCTGGCTCGAAGTTTGTTTCAATGGTCTCAATGGCCATTAGCGCAATACGACTTCCATCGCGTTCGAGAATAGCCCGGGCGTCGACGACCGAAATGGCGTTCGAATTCAGCAGGCGAATCCTGCTGTCTGGAAACATTTGCATGGTGTGAATCGCTAAAGATTGACTTGACATGATCGGCTGTCGAGAGTCTGCCCATCCATGCAATGAATCCGAAAAAGCGTGCGCATCTCCCCCGCGATCCATGCTGCGACGCATCAGGACCGTTGCTGCACGGCCTAGTTGGCTTGGTCTGCCCCGCCCCCAAGCGACTCAACGTCATAGAGCCCTCTACCTGCGATGCACTTCCACGTCCAGCAGCAGGCCCTCATGGATGTCGGCCCAGCGCTCCAGCACGCGATCCAGTTCCTGCCGGGCTTCGTCCAGCTGCTCGGGGTTGAGCAGGGAACGCGCGGTGTAGAGGTCGGAAACCAACCGCCGCAGGGCCGATTCCGGGATGGCCACCGACGGCCCCTCCAGGCCCGGCAACTGCAACGCCGGGCTGTCGCCAAGAGGGCCGAACAGCGTGACCTGGAGCGTGCTCTGCATGATCGACTTCCCTGCGGATGGACATGGGCAATGCACTGTTTACCGTGTCTAGGTGACAGGCGCATGTGCCTCCCATGCCGAGGCCCGGGATCTGCCGGCGTCTGCCGCCCCGCTACAGGGCGGCCAGGTCGGCCAGGTGCTGGGCCATGCTGTCCATCGCGCCTACCGCATGGGTGGTGGTGAAGTACGCATGCCAGCCGGTCGCGGCGATGCCGGCCACCAGCGCATCGACCTCCTCGCGGCTTGCACAGCGCCAGACCGCATAGAACTGCTCATCGCTGCCGTGCGGTACGTCCGTGGCAATGCGGCCCATCGCCAGCGGCGTGATGCGGGCTGGATCGAACTGCTGCATGCCGGCGCCAATACGGGCGAAGAAGGCATTCCGCTGCTCGGGCGGGAGTGCGGTCCAGGCAGGTGTGGCGGTGTAGAGCTCGATGAAGGTGTGCGACATGGTGGTTCTTCCTTGAGGTTTACGAGGTTGCGGGGTTGCGGGGTTGCCGGCCAGCGGCCGGCACTACCGGAACGAGCGCAATGCGCGTTTGCGGATGTAGGCGTTGGCGTCGCTGTGGCACTCGTGCTGCCAACGCGTGCACAGCTCGCGCAGCCACTGCGGCTGAGTCTTGCCGGCGTCATTGAGCCAGTTGCCGACCGAATCCTGCACATAGCGTTCCGGGTCGTCAGCCAGTGCTTCCAACATGGATAATGCAAGTTCCGGATGCTGCTTGAACAGTGCGATATGCGTGGCCCAGACACCGCGTGGGCGCAGCGCTTCACAGGCAAAGCGGCGCAGGTACGGCGATGTTTCCTGTGTCCAGGGTTGCAGGTACTCAAGCGCCTGCATCGACGCGGCAACGATGTCCGTGCGTAGCGCCAGCCACGCCCATTCGCGCACACCGAAGTGTGGGTCATCGGCCAGCGTGCGCATCTGCTGCAGCTTCTCTGCCAACGTTGCGCGGGCATCGCTGCCGACCAGATAGCAGGCCCAGCCACGCACGGTATCGGAGCTGTGATCCTGCCAGAACTCAGGCGCACCCTGCCCCGCCTCACGCAGCAGTTGCGCGGCCAAGGCCATGCGCAGCGTGATGCCCTTGCCTGAGGCATCCCGCATGCGTTGCAGCGCTTCCGGTGCAAGCTCAGGCGCCACCACCTGCAGCAACGCGGCGAAATCCACTGCCAGGCATTCGGCCAGATGGGTGGTGGCAACGCGACCGGTGTTGAGTTCATGCAGGCGTTGCGCCGCAATCGCCGGGCTCATGCTGCAGACTCTCGTCCAGCATCGGTGTGCTGCCAGACCTTGTGCAGCAACCGCGACAGCTGCTGCTGTTCATCGGTATCCAGACCATTGAACAGGCCACCGATCCACTGTGTGTGCTGGTCAAACAGTGTCTCGGCCAAGCGTTTTCCCCGTGCGGTCAATACGATCTGCAGGCGACGGCCATCCTCAGCATCGCTGCGACGCTGCAGCAGTTCTTCGCGCTGCAGGCCATCGAGCAGGCCGCTGATGGTGGCGCGGGTGACGCCTGCGCGTTCGGCCAGCTCGTGGGGCGGTAGCGTGCCACCGGCCCCATGCAGCAGGAACAGCACGATGAAGCGACCCTCACTGAGCCCGTGTGGCGCCAGCCGGGTGGCGCAATCGTGGTCGATGGACGACGACAACGACAGCAGCTGGAAGCACAGGTGCAGCTGCGCGACGTTGGCGTGGCCGCGTCGCTTCGCCTCATCCATCAGGGCATGGTGCTTGGCTTCGATCATCATCCATACCGATATGATTAGGCGCCTAATCATAAATCGAAAGAGCGGTGCCGCGTCAATCCGTACGTGCTGTCAGGGAGCCGTCCCCAGCAGCAGGCGGGCGATCAATCCACCGCCATCACGCTGCAGCAGCTGCAGTTCACCTGCATGCCGCCGTGCCACGTTGGCCGCCACTGCCAGCCCAAGTCCCGCTCCGCCGGTGGCGCGACTGCGCGAACTCTCGCTGCGCTGGAACGGTTGCAGCAGGCGTACACGGTCGCCCTCGGCGATGCCCGGTCCGCGGTCCATCACATCCAGCTGCGCCCTGCGCCCCACCACCGCGACCCGCAGTTCCACTGCGCCGGCATAGCGAGCGGCGTTGTCGATGAGGTTGTCGATCGCCCGCCGCAGCAGGAGCGCATCGCCCTGCCAAGGCAGCACGTCCGGTCCCTCGGCGGATATTTCGATGCCGCGCAGGAGAGCACTCTGCACGCACTCTTCCAGCAACGCCGCCAGGTCAAGCTGCCGCAACTCCAGCGGTTGCAGTTCGCCGCGTGCGTAGTCGAGCACCTGCTCGATCATCGTATCCATGCGTTCGATGTCGGCCACCATCCGTGCGGCCTGTGCCGGTGGTGCGAACTCCGCACGCAGGCGCAGGCCGGTCAGCGGCGTGCGCAGGTCGTGCGCTACAGCAGCCAGCATGCGGGTCATGTCCTGTGCCTGTTCGCGCAGCCGCCCACGACCCGCGCTGATCGCCGCAGCCAGCACCTGCACTTCGCGCGGGCCGTCATCCGGCAAGGGTGTATCGGCCTGCAGATCCACACGTGCACTGGCTTCGGCCAAGCGTCGCAACGGGCGCCCCAAGCGGATTGACGCCCATGCTGCCAACGGCGCCAGCAGTACGGCACCGCCCAGCAGGGCAAGCACCACCTGGCGGCGCCAGGCCGCCAGATCGCTGTGATCGCTGCCCACCACCCGCCAACGGCCATCGGCCTGGCGCACGCCCAGTTCGAACGGCGGCCATTGCATGGCGGTCAGCACTGCTGACTGCGCCTTCAGTACGCCGGCCCGCGCCGTGGCATCCAGCACCGCGCCACCTTCGATGATCTGCACATCGGGCGCCTTGCCTTGTCCACTCCATACCAGCCGAACATCCTCCACCGGCGAGCCCAGCTGCAGCGCCGCCAGCTGCGTAAGCCAATCGCTGGCGCTGCCTTGAGGCGGCGCTGCCTGCGCCGCCAGATGCAAGCCCAGCGACGCCGGCGTCTGTTCCCCCCGCAGCACCTGCGTGGCCTGGTCCAACCGCATCGGCGGCGGCGCGGGGCGTGGCATCCAGCCCACCACCGCGAGGCTGACCAGGGTGGCCAGCAACAGGCTGGCCAGGGCCAGCACCGCGATCCAGCGCGCAGTGGACCAGCGGGTATTCACAGCACCTGGACCTCGGTACCGAAGCGATAGCCTTCCCCGCGCAGTGTCTGCACCAGGGTTTCAGCGCCGGGCACTGCGTGTCCCAGCTTGCGGCGCAATCGGCTGATCGCCAGATCAATGGCACGATCAACGCTGTCGCTGGGTTCGCCGTGCATCAGCTGCAGCAACTGCTCGCGGCCGAGCACCCGCCCGGGGCGCTCGGCCAGCACCAGCAGCAGGGAAAATTCACCACGGCTCAAGGCCAGCTCAGCGCCATCCGGCGTGATCAGGCGGCGCTGCCCAGGAAGCAACCGCCATCCAGAAAAGCGCAGCTCGTTGGCCACCTGCTCACGCAGCTTGTGCTGGCGGCGCAACAGCGCCCGCACCCGTGCCAGCAGCTCACGCGGATCAAACGGTTTGGCCAGGTAGTCGTCTGCCCCCATCTCCAGACCGACCACCCGGTCCGGCGCGCTGCCCATCGCCGACAGCATCAGGATCGGGATCGCCCGCGCCTGCAGCCGGCGGCAGACCGACAGGCCATCCTCGCCGGGCATCATCCAGTCGAGGATGATCACGTCCGGGCGCTCGGCCTGCAGCAGCACATCCAACGCCGCCGCACCGCCCGCCACCCGCACATCGTAGCCATGCAGCTGCAGGCAGTCGGCGATGGCATCACGGATGCTGGCGTCGTCATCGACAACGATGACCCGGGCGGGAGCGTTCATGGGGTCAGTATCGGGCCGTTGTGTATCAGGACGGTATCAGCGCCGATATTCCCGCGATACGCCAGGGCGCGCCAATGGTCGTCATCGATCACTACGGAGATGCCCCTTGCGCCTCACCCTGCTTCCCCTGCTTCCCCTGCTTGCCCTCCCGCTGCCTGCGCTGGCAGGCGATGCCCCCGAACACGTGCTGCCGATGTGGATGCAGGGCGGGCATCCGGCCGTGGCCGTCTCGCTGGACGGGCGTGCGGAGCCGTTGCGCTTCGTGGTCGACAGTGCAGCCGGTGCGACCCTGGTGGATGACCGCGTGGCCCGGCGCTATGGTCTGGAAGACGCCGATGCGGCGGTGTCGCATGCGCAAGGCGCCAGTGCGAAGGCGGCCCAGCTGCGACGGATGCGCACCACGTCCTGGCGGCTGGGCAGCTGGCAGCTGCAGGCCAGTGGCGTTCAGGCCGATCTGTCCTCGTTGGCGAAGGATGATGAGGCGGTCATTGATGGCCTGGTCGGCAATGACCTGACCGGACGCTGGGATACCCGCTGGGACTTCGGCCGCAATGAGCTCGCGCTGTGGACCCCGGGCCGGCTCGCGCTGGATGGAAACGGGTGCCAGGCCAACGCACTGCCGGATCGCAAGGCTGGATTGCGCCACTTCGGTTTCATCACGGTGGCACTGGGTGATGCCGGTGTGGAAGCCATCGCCGTGGTCGATACCGGCGCGGCGCAGACCGTGCTCAATGCCGAAGCCGCACGCGCATTGGGCGTGCGCACCGACGGCAGCGACCAGCGCGTGCGTGTTCGCGGGAAAGGCACTGAAGGCCTGGGTGGCGGAAGGCAGGCCACCTGGCTGTACACCCTGCCCAGCATGACCAGCGCTGGCTGGCGACATCCCCAGATGGAAGTACGGATCAGCGAGCTGCCGGTATTCAAGGCCATTGGCCTGGAGGCACCGCCGGCGCTGATCCTCGGTGCCGATGCAATGCGCGGCGGCCAGGTGGACATCGGTGCCGGCGCCGCACGGATCTGCCTGCGTCGGCCGGCCAACTGAGCAGCGGCCGGCGCCTGCGAACGTGCTACCAGTCCATCGCCTGCGGCGCCGGCCCCGGGTGCGACGGGAACAAGGGCAGCACTTCTTCGGCCAGCTCCTGCAGCACCTCGCCGGCAGGCCGCTCGGCGAACTGGATGCCCAGCGCGGCATGGTTGACGCCGGCCCGCTGCCAGGCCTGCAGCAGATCGATCAGGCCCTTGCGGCCGGTGCGCAGGGTATAGCCCCCTTGCAGCGGCGTGCGTGGATGATCCGGGTCATCCACCAGGTCGATCCACTCGTTGGTCATGTGCGGACGGAAGCCCCCCTCCGGGATCAGCGTGCGCCAGGCACGGATCTTCGCGGCCAGCCGCTGCGGGCCGGCGGCGTCGTGGGTGGCCTCGGGATAGGTCAGCCAGCCATCGGCATGCTGGCCGATCCACTCCAGCGACTGGCGCGCACCGCCGGTGACAACCAGCGGAACGCGACCACTGACTGTGGGCGGCAGCAACTGCACACCCTGCTCGGCCCCGGCATGTGTCATCCGCCCATCCGTGCCCGGCTGCAGCCAACGGCGCATCTCGTTCATTGCGGTAGCGAAACGTTCTCCGCGCGCCGCGTGCTCCAGTCCATAGGCCGGGAATTCCAGCGGGCGATCACCGGACGCCACACCCATCACCAGCCGCCCACCAGACAGCTGATCGATCGACGCCGCCGCTTTGGCCAGATCGATCGGGTGGCGCAGGGGCAGCACCACGCTGCCGGTGGCCAGGGCCACGCGCTGTGTGCGCGCTGCCAGCCACGCAAGGTAGGTGAATGGATCGAACAGCTGCCCCGCATCGCCGAACAACGGATCGAACAGCGGTACGTCACGCACCCATACCGCAGCGAAGCCATGGCGGTCGATCTCCTCCACCAGCCGCGCCTGGCCCTGCAGCACGGCCATGTCGCCCTGGTAGAAGCGCAGCGGCAGGTAGATGCCCAGGGTCAGCGCGTCGGCGCGGAACATGCGCTGGTAGCCCGGGTGCGTGGCAAAGGCGGGCGCCGATACGCCCGGCATCGCAAGGGAATCATTCATCAGCATCGCCTCCTTACGGTCCGGTGGCCGGTTCGGGCAGCTGCACGCCGCGCTGTACCGCAGGGCGTGCTGCAACCCGCGCGTACCACGCATCCAGATGGCGATGCCGCGAGAAATCGATGTCGATGATGCGGGCGATGTGCAGCCAGCCGAAGTGGGCGATGTCGGCAATCGAGTAGTGATCGCCAGCCAACCACTCGCGTCCCTGCAGACGCTGGTCGAGTACGCCGAACAGGTCGTCGCTCAGGCGGCGGTAGCGTTCGATTGCCGCGGAATCGGGCTGTTGTGCGAAACGCTCGAAGTGCACGCGCTGGCCGAGGATCGGGCCGACGCTGGCGGCATGGAACATCAGCCAGGTCAGCGTCTCCCAGCGCGCAGCCGGTTCGGAAGGCAGCAACGCATTGCCCTGTTCGGCCAGGTACATCAGGATCGCCGCCGACTCGAAGACAACGATGCCGCGCGCGCGATCTTCCAGCACGGGAATGCGGCCATGCGGGTTGAGCCGCAGGAAGTCGGGATGGCGATGTTCACCATCGGCGATGTGGACGTGGTGAAGGTGATAGGGAAGACCCAGTTCTTCCAGTGCGATGGTGGCCTTGAAGCCATTGGGAGAACTGTCGGAGTACAGGTGCAGCGAAGGTTCGTTCATGGGAATCCTGGACGCAGGGAGCGACGGCATGCATCGGCCGTTGAAGGTGGCCGGGCGATGCGGGAACGGGCGCTGCAGCAGCCGTGCAGGCAGTCTAGGAAAGGCCTGCGTCGCGGGGAAACGATGTCTCCTGCACGGGGAGTTGAGCGGGGCTCAACGTGCGCGACGCGCGCGCGACAGCCTGCAGTGCGGTCGATATGCTGTCGCAGCGCGGCGCGTGCCGACGCGGTTACAGGAGAGTTGAGATGGGTGCGGTGCTGCCGCTGCTGGGCCTGCGGGCCTTCGTTGAAACCGGCCGACATGGCAGCCTGACCGCCGCCGCAGATGCGATGGGGGTGACACCTGGTGCAATCAGCCAGCAGCTTCGACAGCTGCAGGAGCGGCTGGGCGTGAGCCTGTTCGACCGCACCCGGCATGGCGTGGTGCTCAGTGCAGCCGGCGCGCGTGTGTATCCGGAGCTGCTGCAGGCCTTCGACCAGATCGCACAGAGCCTGCAGACACTCGAACGCTGGGAAACACGGTGCACGCTACGCATCAGCGCGGCACCGAGCTTCGCCGCACAGTGGTTGGCGCCGCGACTGGGCGGGTTCAGTGCGTTGCATCCGCAGGTGGACGTGCAGCTGGACTCGAGCGCGGCGTTGGTCGACCTGCGCCGCGAGGGGGTGGACATCGCGATCCGTCATGGTCTGGGCCGCTACCCTGGCCTGCATGCCGAGCACCTGATGGCACCGGTACTGCTGCCGGTGGCCAGCCCTGCGCTGCTGGCCAGCACGCCTGCCGTGGGTACAGTGCAGGATTGCCTGCAGCTGCCGCTGCTGCAGGACGCCGACCGCAGCGACTGGCGGCTGTGGTTCCAGGCACTGGATCTGCCCGGCGATGAACGACTGGAGCGCGGCCCTGCGTTCGATGACGACCTGTTGCTGATCCGCGCGGCGGTGGCCGGGCAAGGCATCGCCCTGGTGCGCGACATCCACGCGGCCGAAGAACTCGCCAATGGCCGGCTGCAGGTGGTGATCGACCAGCCCTGGCCACAGGCCTTCGCCTACTACGCGGTGACGCGTGCGGACGGCGAGGCCAACGCGGCGATACCTGCTTTCATGACCTGGTTGCATGCAGCACTGATGACGCCGCAGGCAGCAGGCACACACACCCTGCAGGACGCAGGATGAGCCGCTCGGAAAGCGATGCCATTGCAGCCGGCCACAAAAAAACCCCGCCTTGCGGCGGGGTTTTTCATTGCGGGGCGAACGTGGGGACTTAGAAGTCCATGCCACCCATGCCGCCCATGCCGCCCATGCCACCGGCGCCACCCATGGCCGGCTCGTCCTTCTTCGGAGCTTCGGCAACCATGGCTTCGGTGGTGATCATCAGGCCAGCGATCGAGGCCGCGTTCTGCAGCGCCGAACGGGTCACCTTGGTCGGGTCCAGGATGCCGAACTGCAGCATGTCGCCGAACTCGCCGGTGGCGGCGTTGTAGCCGAAGCTGCCGGTGCCTTCCTTGACCTTGTTGATGATGACCGACGGTTCTTCACCGGCGTTGGCCACGATTTCGCGCAGCGGGGCTTCCATCGCGCGCAGGGCGATCTGGATGCCGTGGTTCTGGTCTTCGTTGGCACCCTTCAGGCCGGCCAGTGCGGTGACCGCACGGACCAGGGCCACGCCGCCGCCCGGGACCACGCCTTCTTCAACGGCTGCACGGGTAGCGTGCAGGGCGTCGTCGACGCGATCCTTCTTTTCCTTCATTTCGATTTCGGTCGAAGCACCGACCTTGATCACGGCAACGCCACCGGCCAGCTTGGCCACGCGTTCCTGCAGCTTCTCGCGGTCGTAATCCGAGGAGGTGTCCTGGATCTGGGTCTTGATCTGGCCGACGCGTGCGTCGACGGCAGCCTTGTCACCCACGCCATCGATGATGGTGGTGTTTTCCTTGGAGACCTGCACCTTCTTGGCGCGGCCCAGGTCCTTGATGGTGGCCTTTTCCAGCGACAGGCCCACTTCTTCGGAGATCACGGTGCCGCCGGTCAGCACGGCCATGTCTTCCAGCATCGCCTTGCGACGGTCGCCGAAGCCCGGCGCCTTGACGGCCACGACCTTGACGATGCCACGGATGGTGTTGACCACCAGGGTCGCCAGCGCTTCGCCTTCGACTTCTTCGGCCACGATCAGCAGCGGCTTGCCGGCCTTGGCGACGCCTTCCAGCACCGGCAGCAGGTCACGGACGTTGGAGATCTTCTTGTCGTGCAGCAGGATGAACGGGTCATCCAGGTCAGCGGTCTGCGACTGCTGGTTGTTGATGAAGTACGGGGACAGGTAGCCGCGGTCGAACTGCATGCCCTTGACCACGTCCAGCTCGTTGTCCAGGCCCGAGCCTTCTTCAACGGTGATCACGCCTTCCTTGCCGACTTCCTTCATCGCGTCAGCGATGATCTGGCCGATCGACTCGTCCGAGTTGGCCGAGATGGTACCGACCTGGGCAATCGCCTTGTCGTCGGCGGTCGGCTTGGAGATGGTCTTCAGCTCGGCAACGGCGGCCACGACGGCCTTGTCGATACCACGCTTGAGGTCCATCGGGTTCATGCCGGCGGCAACAGCCTTGGCGCCTTCGCGGATCAGGGCCTGGGCCAGCACGGTGGCGGTGGTGGTGCCGTCGCCAGCGTCGTCGTTGGTGCGGGAAGCAACTTCCTTCACCATCTGCGCACCCATGTTCTCGAACTTGTCAGCCAGTTCGATTTCCTTGGCGACGGAGACGCCGTCCTTGGTGATGGTCGGCGCGCCGAAGCTCTTTTCCAGCACGACGTTGCGGCCCTTCGGGCCCAGGGTGGCCTTGACGGCATTGGCGAGAACGTTGACGCCGCGCACCATGCGCGAACGGGCGTCTTCACCGAAACGAATATCCTTGGCAGCCATTGCAATTACCTCATTGGTAGCGCCGGACGATGCCCGGCGGCTGGGATTTGGGGATCAGGTTGAAACAGGTCGCGCCGAGGCTCAGCCGATGACGGCGAGCACGTCGTCTTCGCGCAGGACCTTGTACTCGACGCCTTCGCTCTTGTACGAGCTGCCGGCGTACTGGCCGTAGATGACCTTGTCGCCGACCTTCAGCGACGGCGCGCGCACGCTGCCGTTGTCCAGCGGCTTGCCCGGGCCGACGGCCACGACTTCACCCTTGGTGGACTTTTCCTTGGCCGAATCCGGAATGACGATGCCACCGGCGGAGATTTCGTCGGCTTCGATCGGCTTGACCACAACGCGGTCGTGCAGCGGCTTGATGCTCATGAGAGACCTCTTAAGTTATTGATTGGTCTGAAAAAGTCTGGCGATGTTAGCACTCACCCCAGGTGACTGCCAGCATTGCTCGCGAAAAAGCCCGATGAATCGGGAGCAGGACAGAGATGGAGCTGGCCCCGGACCTTTCAAGGCCGCTCGCGGAAAAAATTTCACTGCCCCGGGCCCACTCGATCTGCGCCCATGTGAAGGCCTGGATGCCGGTGCAACGCGGCAACCCTGTCTCTGGAATCCTCGACTTTTGGTGACTCGCGTCGCACTGTCAGATATCTGACGTTCATTTACGACAAAGTGTCACTGGATCGGCCTTAGGCTCGGCCGCGCATTCCCAATCACAAGGAGTAGTCGATGCGATTGCTGTCCCCGCTTGCCGCCGCCTGCCTGCTGGCGCTGGCCGCCGCGCCGGCCCAGGCCGAGGTCTTCATCAACGAACTGCACTACGACGACAGCACCGCCGCCGGTGACGTCGGCGAAGCCATCGAAGTGGTCGCTACCGCGGGCGAGGACCTGTCCGGCTACCGCCTCTATCTCTACAACGGCAGCAATCCTTCGGCCGCCACGGTCTACGCCAACAATCCGGTCCCGGCCGGCACCGCCGCGGGTTGCGGCAGCGCCACCCTGGCCGTGGTCAGCTACCCGACCAACGGCCTGCAGAACGGCCCGAACGACGGCATCGCCCTGGTCGATGCCAGCGGCAAGGTGGTGCAGTTCCTCAGCTACGAGGGCGCCATCACCGCCTCCGGTGGCCCTGCCGCCGGCATGACCAGCCAGAACATTCCGGTGGCCGAGACCAACAGCACGGCCCCGGGCACCTCGCTGCAGCTGACCGGCAGCGGCAGCCAGTACGCCCACTTCACCTGGGCCGAATCGGCCAAGCAGACATTCGGCAACTGCAACAACGGCCAGACCTTCAGCGGTGGCGGCACCCCAGGCCCGAACACGCCGCCGTCAGTGTCCACCACCACCCCAGCGCAGGGCAGCAGCACCTTCCCGGCCGCGGCCGACCTGGAAGTGGTGTTCAGCGAGACGGTGAACCTGGCCAGCGGCGCCTTCGCCCTGAGCTGCGGCACCTCCGGCAGCGTGCCGCTGACCTACCCGGCCAGCGGCCGCAGCGTGAAGCTGTCCACCAACACCGCGCTGGTGGCCGGTGAAGCCTGCCGCTTCGACATCCGCGCCGCGCGCATCACCGACCTGCAGGGGGCGCACCCCGCCGCCGACAGCCGCATCGCCTTCACCGTGGCCAGCACCGGCGGCAATCCGGACCCGGGCAACCCGGGCGTGCCGGCCGGTTACTACTCCAAGGTCAACACCAGCAGCCCCAGCCAGCTGCGCTGCTCGCTGCACGCCACCATCAAGGGCCACACCGCCTACCCGTATAGCGGCTCGGACACCAGCACCTGGACCATCCTGGAGATCGCCGACGAGGATCCGAACAACAGCGGCAGGATCCTGGATGCGTACCGCAACCGCAGCTACGCCAAGGTGACCGATCGCGCCGGCAGCGGCGGCGGCCTGAAGTACAACCGCGAGCACACCTGGCCGAACTCGCTGGGCTTTGCCAGCACCATCGGCGACAAGGGCCTGCCGTACGCGCCGTACACCGACACCCACATGCTGTACCTGACCGACGCGCAGTGGAACGCCGACCGTGGCAACAAGCCGTTCGGCAAGTGCGACGCCAACTGCGGCGAACGCGCCACCGAGGCCAACAACGGCCAGGGCGGCGGCAGCGGCGGCTACCCGGGCAATTCCAACTGGGTGCGCACGCCGGACGGCAACACCGGCACCTTCGAGGTGTGGGGCAAGCGCAAGGGCGACATGGCGCGTGCGGTGATGTACATGGCGATCCGCTACGAGGGCGGCAAGGATGCGGCCACCGGCCAGTCCGAGCCGGACCTGGAGCTGACCGACGACCGCAGCAGGATCGTCAAGACCAGCAGTTCGCCGGCCTACATGGGCCTGCTCTCGACGCTGATCGACTGGCACCTGTCCGATCCGCCGGATGATGCCGAGCGTGCCCGCAACGACGTGATCTACAGCTTCCAGGGCAACCGCAACCCGTTCATCGACCACCCCGAGTGGGCGACCCCGGGCCTGTTCACCTCGGCCAAGCCGGCCTCCTGCCAGCTGGCCAACTGACCGCGCAACGCAGCGGTCCACTGCCGCCGCCGGGCCCTGACCCGGCGGCGGCCCTATACTCGACGGTCATGTCGACCGTCGATCCCGTCCTGCTGCTGTTGACCACCTGCCCGGACCGGGCCAGTGCCGAGCGCATCGCGCACGCGCTGGTCGGCGAGCGCCTGGCCGCGTGCGTGACCCGCCTCGATGGCGCGCAGTCGACCTACCGCTGGCAGGGCGAGGTGACCACCGACGCCGAGCTGCAGCTGCTGGTGAAGACCACCGCGAGTCGCGTCGATGACGCGATTGCCCGGATCGTCGAACTGCATCCGTATGAACTCCCGGAGTGCATTGCGGTCGAAACCCGGGCCGGCCTGCCGGCGTATCTGGACTGGATCCGGGCACAGACCCGGGAGGACACTGATTGAAGACTCTGTTTGCGCGTGGCGCCGCCTTGTGCGCCCTGTTGTGGCTCTCGCTGCCGGCGTTCGCCCTGGATGAGAAAGACCTGCTGCCGGTGGACCAGGCGTTCGCACTGACCGCGACCGCCGCCGAGCGTGGCCAGGTGCAACTGCAGTTCAAGATCGCACCGGGCTATTACCTGTATCGCCACCGCACCAGCGTCAAGGCCGACCCGGCCTTCAATGCCGGCGCGCTGCAGATGCCCAAGGGCGACAAGCACCACGACGATTTCTTCGGCGAAGTCGAAACCTATCGCGAACGCCTGCAGGCCACCCTGCCCGGCACGCCGACCGACGCCGCCGGCACCATCAGCCTGGAAGTGCGTTACCAGGGCTGCGCCGATGCCGGTGTCTGCTACCCGCCGCAGAAGCGCGTGGTGCAGGTCACCCTGCCGGGCGCCGGTGCGGCGGCCGCGGTGCCTGCCGCGCGTACCGGTGCGGCAAGCCCGTTCAACAACCCGCTGGCCGGTGCCGGCAACAGCGGCGGCCTGCGCCTGCCGGGGGCGGCCAGCAACAGCCAGGCGCTGCCGCTGCCGTCGGAGCAGGCGTTCGGCTTCGACGCCATCGCCAGCGACGGCAATACCCTGCTGCTGCGCTTCAGCCCGGCACCGGGCTACTACCTGTATCGCGACCGCACTTCGGTGAAGCTGGACGGCAGCACCGGGGTGCTGGCCGACAAGCTGCGCTGGCCTGCCGCACAGTCGCATCGCGACGAACACTTCGGCGATGTCTCGGTGTACTTCAACCAGGTGGAAGTGCCGCTGCCGCTGCGCCGCTCCATCGCCGATGCGGTCGACAGCACTCTGGTGGTGACCTTCCAGGGTTGCCAGACCGATGGCATCTGCTACCCGCCGATGACCCGCCGGGTGAAGCTGTCCATTCCGGCCGGCAAGGTCAGCAGCAGTGCCGACCAGGCGCCACCGCGCAATGAGGTGATCAGCCCGCTGCCCGCTGCCAACGGCGCACCACGCGAAGCCGCCAACGGCGCACCGCTGCGCCTGCTGCCAACCGTGCCCAATACGGATGCAACGACCCCTGCTGCAGGTGACGGCACCGCCAGCAGTGAGTTCGCCGCCGATGCACAGGGTGACAACGCGCTGCGCACGCGACCGCCGGTGACCACGCCGAATCCGGACCGTTCGTTCGTATGGGTCCTGCTGCTGGCGCTGGCCGGTGGCCTGGTACTGAACCTGATGCCCTGCGTGCTGCCGATCCTGTCGCTGAAGGTCCTGAGCCTGGCGCAGAGTGGCGAAAGCCCGCAGCGCGCGCGCAGCCATGCCCTCTGGTACACGCTGGGCGTCTTGGTCGCGTTCGCGGTGATCGGTGCGTTGATGGTTGGCCTGCGCGCGATCGGCAACGCCGTCGGCATCGGCTTCCAGCTGCAGCACCCGGGCGTGGTGGCGGCGCTGGCCTACATCATGTTCGCGGTGGGCCTGAGCCTGTCCGGCGTGTTCACACTGGGCGGCGGCATCGGCAACCTCGGCCAGTCGCTGGCCAGCCGCAGTGGCCCGGCCGGTGATTTCTTCACCGGTGCGCTGGCCTGCGTGGTCGGCAGTGCCTGCGTCGGCCCGTTCATGGGCGGCGCGATTGCCTACGCGTTCATAGCCCCGCCGCTGAAGGCGATGACCGTGTTCCTGTTCCTCGGCCTGGGCCTGGCCCTGCCGTTCCTGCTGATCGGCTTCGTGCCGGCGCTGGCGCGCCGCCTGCCCAAGCCGGGCCCGTGGATGGAAACGCTCAAGCACGTGCTGGCCTTCCCGATGTATGCCACCGTGCTGTGGCTGCTGTGGGTGCTGGGCAAGCAGCGCGGCGTGGACGGCATGGCGCTGGTGCTGGGTGGCCTGCTGCTGCTGGCCTTCGGTCTGTGGCTGTTTGAACGCAACCGCTGGACCGGCTCGCGCGCCGTCACCCTGCTCGGCGTTCTGCTGGCGATCGGTGCACTGGTTCCTGCCTGGGGCGTGACCCAGCTGGCAGCGCCGGCGCGTGCCGCACAGGCGGCGACTGACAACGTGGTCGAATACTCGCCGCAGCTGCTGGATCGCCTGCGCGCCGACAACCGCGTGGTGTTCGTGAACATGACCGCCGACTGGTGCGTGAGCTGCAAGGCCAACGAGCGCGCCGTGCTGTCGCGCCCAGAGTTCAAGGAACTGCTCAAGCGCACCAACGCGGTGTACATGCGCGGTGACTACACCAACGTCGATCCGCAGATCACCACGTTCCTGGAAGAGCACAAGGCCGTGGGCGTGCCGCTGTACGTGGTGTACGGCCCCGGCGCACCGCCGACCGTGCTGCCGACCCTGCTGACCCAGGCGGTGGTCGAGGAAGCGCTGCTGCGCACCGCACGATGAAATGGCAACGGCCAGCGCTGCTGTGGACAGCGGTGCTGGCCGCCGGCCTCGGCCTGTGGGCCGGGCATCGATTGGCTCCCGCGCCGGCTGCACCTGAGGCCATGCCAGCGGCGCCTGCGGTGGCGGCGGTGGCACCCGCCCTGCAGGTCGGCGACAGCCTGCCCGCGCTGTCGCTGCCCGATCTTGAAGGCCGACCGCTGGACCTGCGCCAGCACGCTGCCGGCCGCCCGCTGCTGATCAACGTCTGGGCCAGCTGGTGTGCCCCCTGCGTGGAAGAGATGCCGGAGCTGGCACGCTTTGCCCATACCCAGGGCAGCGAAGGCGTGCAGGTGCTGGGCCTGGCATTGGATACGCCGGAAGACGTGCGCCGCTTCCTGCAGCAGGTACCGGTGGATTACCCGATCGTGATCGAGACACCCGGGCCACGCGATGCCAGCGTGCAGCTGGGCAATACGCAGGGCCTGCTGCCCTACAGCGTGCTGTTCGATGCACAGGGCCGGCTGGTGAAGGCGAAGCTGGGGCCGTTCGCCCACGGCGAGATCGACAGCTGGGTGAAGTGAGGGTGTTTTTTGCAGGGCTTGCAGCCCTGCACCCTGCTCAATGCAACGCAACGGCAACGGCAACAGCCAAAGCGGGCATTCCGTGGGTTGGCGGGACGGTATCGGAGTGCGGGGACGCTGCAA